>JANSYC010000030.1 GCA_024742605.1 Alphaproteobacteria bacterium
CGAGGCGATCGGGGACCAGCTGACCTGCGTGTTCGTCGATCACGGCCTGCTGCGGCACGGCGAGGCAGAGGAGGTCGACCGTCTGTTCCGCCAGCACTACAACATTCCGCTGATCAGCCGGGACGCCAGCGATCTGTTCCTGGGCGAACTGGAAGGGATCTCGGACCCGGAACTCAAGCGGAAGACCATCGGCCGGCTGTTCATCGACATCTTCGATGAGGAAGCGGGCAAGATCAAAGATGCGCGGTTTCTGGCGCAGGGAACCCTCTATCCCGACGTGATCGAGAGCGTCTCCGTGCTGGGCGGCCCCAGCGTGACCATCAAGTCGCACCACAATGTGGGTGGCCTGCCGGAGCGTATGAACCTGAAGCTGGTCGAACCGCTGCGTGAACTGTTCAAGGACGAGGTTCGGGCGCTTGGCCGCGAGCTGGGCCTGCCCGAGACCCTGGTCGGCCGCCATCCGTTTCCCGGGCCCGGCCTGGCGATCCGGGTGCCCGGCGAGATCACCCGAGACCGGCTGGAGATCCTGCGTAAGGCCGACATGATCTATCTGGACGAGATCCGCAAGGCCGGGCTCTACGACGAGATCTGGCAGGCCTTCGCGGTCCTGCTGCCGGTGCGGACGGTTGGCGTGATGGGCGATGCTCGGTCCTACGACTTCGCCTGCGCCCTGCGCGCCGTGACCTCGACCGACGGGATGACCGCCGATTTCTATCCGTTCTCCCACGATTTTCTCTCCCGGGTCGCGACCCGCATCATCAACGAGGTGCGCGGCATCAACCGGGTGACCTACGACATCACCTCGAAGCCGCCCGGCACCATCGAGTGGGAGTAGCGGATGCGGGTCGGAGCATGCTGAGAGAGGTGCTGCGACAGGTCCCGTTTGCGCGGACGGGCTACCGCGCGATCAGGTGTGTCGGCGTCGGATCGGCACGGCTGGCGGTCTCCCTGATCCTGAGTACGATCGATCGATCAGCCTGGCTTCGCGGCCTGGCGTTCGACGCCCTGAAACAGGACCTTGTGCTCGCACCGGGTCCTGAAAGCTTTGTTGTGTCGACCCGCGACAAGGCGATTGGCCGCGACATCTACGCCAATGCCGAGTTCGACTTCGCGAAACTGCGCACGGCGATCCGGTTGGCCGGGCTCTCGGATCGGAATGCCGACCTGTTGTTCGTCGATATTGGCGCCAATATAGGACCGATCTGCATTCCTGTGATCAAGCGCGGACTGGCGGCGCGGGCGCTGGCGATTGAGCCGGAACCCCTGAACCGGAAACTGCTCGCAGCGAACGCGATCTTGAATGACGTGAGCGACCGCATCGAGGTCTTTCCGGTCGCCCTGGGGGCGGCGCCGGGAACCGTCACCTTCGAGCTCAGTGATCGGAATTTCGGCGACCATCGGATTAGATCCAAGGTCGAGGCCTCCGAGGACAGATACCGGGAGGCGGAGCGGGACACGGTTGAGGTCGAGATGACCACCCTGGACCGGGTCCTGGAACCGGAAACCGCGCCGAACGTTCTGTTGTGGCTGGATACCCAGGGGTACGAAGGTTTCGTGCTGAAGGGGGCCACAGCCACCTTGAAGCAACGACATCCAATGGTGCTCGAGTTCTGGCCCTATGGCATGAAGCGGAGCGGGTCGTTCGAGAGCCTGCTCGAATGCCTGTGCGAGTCCGATTATGAGACGTTCGTTGACCTCGAGGATACGGAGGCCACGAGAACCGCCCTGACCGGTGCCGCGCTCACCGAGCTTTACGAGCGTTTGGGCGAGGACGGCAGGTTCACCGATATTCTGGTGCTCTGAATTCGTACGTATGGCGCAATCTCGCCGTAACCCACTAGATCGCAGGGGCATCGTCCTTGGGATACGGGGGCGAAGGATCGACACCTGGCCAATCTCGTACTCAGACCTAGCCCCGAGTCGCTTTGCTCGGCTCCCGAGTCGTTTTCTGCTATTCTCCGATTCGCACCCGATTCCATCCGAGTCGGCGTGAATACGATGCGGAGTGGATGATGGGGATTGAGAATCGGGATGTAGCTGGCGGGCTCCGCAGCAATGTCGTGATCAAGGTGAGCTTCGGAAAGCGCGCGGCTGCGGCGGAAGGCCGTGTCGACGCGCTGGCGAAGGATATCGACGAGCTGGACATGGACGATCTGCCTGACATCGGCACGCGGTCGACAGAACCCTTCGAGGGGTTCGAGCTGGATGCCGGGCCGCCGGTTGACGTCTCGGGGCGGGTCGCGTTCGGGGTCGAACTGCCGGCCGGTCGGAACGATATGGTGGCGGCGATTGCGGCCCTCACCCAACTGATGTCGATCGCGGATGAGCAGGGCGTGGACACCGACAGCTCGCTGCGCGCGGCGATCGCCACCCTTCGGCATTCGCTCGAGGGGGCCAGCGTCGTTCTTCCGCCCCAGCTGCTGGAACTGCTCGACATGATCGCGCCGATCGAGCCGGTGGCAATGGAGCCTGAGGAGAGTCCCGGTCGCCCGGGGGACTCCCATCTCCGCCTGGTCGAGTGAGCAGCCGGACATTTCACCGACCGCTGTCGGCCAAAAGCATTCCGATCAGAAGCTTTCCAGGTCGATATCCAGAATGGTCATATTGAGCTGGTAGCAGACCTCTCCGTCTTCGTCGTCGCGAAAGATCACTCCGAGAAACTCGTCGTCGAGAACCACTTCAACAGAATCGTCCTTCTGCGGGCGCCGCACGAGTTGGATGCGGGGGTTGGCGAACCGCTTGCGCATGTAAGCCTGGACCTTGGCGATCTCCTGCGGTGTCACGTGACAGTCTCCTGATGGTTTCGAAACTCGAAGGCGGCGTTTGTCTGAGGGCGTGACTTACCCCACGATATGTGGGCTTTCAACAGCAGGAGCACGATCAGGTGGCCAAGACTGGGAAATCGGTCCTGTTGGATTGCGACCCTGGCATCGATGATGCGGTCGCGATCCTGCTGGGACTGGCCTCTCCGGAGATCTCCTTCGTCGGGATCACGACGGTCGCGGGCAATGTTGATCTCGGCTGCACGACCGAGAATGCGCTGCGCGTCGCTGCACTTGGCGGCGGCCTGGACATTCCCGTCTATCCCGGGTGCCCAAAGGCGATTCTGGGAGCTCCGCCGCCGGCTGCACATGTGCATGGCAATGACGGGCTGGGCGGGGTGAGGCTGGAGCCCGGCGGCATGGCGCAGGCCGAGCACGGGGTCCAGGCCTTGCTGCGGATCCCTGGCGAGGTCGAGGATCTCTCCCTGGTTGCCATCGGACCGCTCACCAATCTCGCCGTGATGCTGACCCAAGAGCCGGAGGTCGCCGGGCGGATCGGCCGGACCGTCATCATGGGCGGCGGGATCGATGGGGGCAATGTCACCCCGGCTGCCGAGTTCAACATCCATTTCGATCCGGAAGCGGCCCGGGCGGTATTCGAGTCCCGGTTGCGGCCGGTCCTGGTGCCCCTGGACTTGACCCGGAAGGCGGCGGTTTACGAGGATTGGATCGACCGGCTGCGGGCGGTCGGCACGCCGGTCGCCCGTTCGGCGTCCGGAATGATGGATTTCTATCTGGAGGCGGTGCGTCATCGGGGGCTGGGCATGATCATTCACGACGCAACGGCTCTGGCGGTCGAGATCTGGCCGGAGCTGTTCGACGTCCGTCCGGCCCGGATACAGATTGTCACCGATCATGGACCGGAGCGCGGTCGGACGCGGGTCGACTTCGACAGCTCCGAGCCGAATGGGTCGGTTGCCGTGGATCTTGACGCGCCAACCTTTACGGCACGCCTGTTCGAACGACTTGCTTTGTTGTAACGCTTGAGGCGGGCGGCCCGCCCGCGAGAATGGACCCGCAGCATATGACACGGTGCAAATGACTCTGACCGATCCGCTTATCGCCCGTCTCGCCGTTCCGGTGCTGGTCACGATCGTGGCCGCGGTTCTGGTCCGCCTGCTCGGCGGCTCCGGAACGCGGGCCGTGTCATTCGGTCTGCCTGCCGGTGTCATTGTGGCCTACGCGGTGCTGCCGGGCTGGCCCTGGGCGCCGCCGACAGCCCCCTTGGATCAGATCGCGTGGTTTGTCGTGGCGGGTACGCTGGCCGGACTCGGTATCGACATCATGACGCGGGGGCGGATGATGCCGACGTTGATCGCGCTGTTCTGGCCGGCTCTGGCGATTGCCTACCTGGCGGGGTTCGAGTGGCCGGCCGGACCCGACCGCAATCTTTACCGCTATGGCGAGGCCTCCGTGGTGCTGGGCCTGCTGCTCGCCCGGATGGAGCAGATCCGCGATACCGGCATTTCCGCCCCGGTGGGAGGGGCGGTGGTGGCCGCGGGCCTGGGCGCGGTCGCCTGGGTGTCCGGGCTACCTCAGACGGCGATGTTTGCCTTCACGATGGCGGCGGCCGGACTCGGGTGGGTGCTGTGCAACTGGCCGAGCCGTCGGCTGGCGTTCGGCGCCACCGGGCTGCTCGGCTGGGGTGGCGCCGTTATGGCGCTGGCAGGCCATCTGGCGCTGTCCACCGAGGTCAACGGGTTCATCGTCCTGATCGTGCTGTTGGGGCTCGTGATCGAGCCGCTTGCCCAGGGCGTGGTGGCGGGAAACAGATTCACCCGGAGTGACGCGGTCGCGCCGCTGGCGACGGCGGTTCTGATCGCGATTCCTGCGGTGATCTCGGTGGTATTGGTACTCTACGCGCCGCGCGCGTTACCGGTCTGGTAGTCATCACCGACGCATCTCTGGCTCAGCTGATGCGGCATCACTCCTGTGGCCGTCTGTAGACCGAGACCCAGATCTGCGAGGTCGGGGAGCCATCCAGATTAACGGGCCCGGGCACATAGCCGACGCCGATCTCGGTGAAGTTCCTGCCGTAAAGGTTTGCGGCATGGCCGGGACTGTCGGTCCACCCCTGGACGACCTGCGCGGCAGCACGTTGCCCGATCGCGAGATTCTCGCCGACCCGGCGGTAGGGATAGTTCTGCCGCTCCACGCGGGAGGCGACCGTACCGCCATCGGGGCTGAGATGAGCGAAGTAGCCGCGCGCGGCCATGTCCTGGGCATGGGCGAGGGCGGCCGCCGAGAGCGCCGGGTTTTCGGACAACTTCGTAAGGCCCCTGCGCACCCGTGCCGTGTTGGTGGCGGCCAACAGATCCGCTGCGGCATTCGGAATCGTCCGCGCCGCGCTGTTGCCCAGAATGACGGTCCATACCTGTCCGGTCAGCGCGCCGTTATCGAGTGTGAACCGCCCAGGGTCGAAGGCGATCCCGATCCGGTCCACCGCCGGGTCCCGGATCCACTGGTGCCAGCCGTCCTGGCGCTTCAGGTTCGAGATAAGCCGCGCCGGTGTCGGAAGTGCCGACCGGACGATGGCTCGGAGTTCCAGAAGCATGGAGCCGTCCTGCCGCACCCGCTCCATCAGATTGGCACGGCCGGGTGGTTCCAGGGTGATCTTGCCGATCCGCGCCATCAGTTCCAGATGCCGGGCCGCCGCCTCGGTCAGGATCGGGTCCGGACGCAATGCCGACCGGCCGTTGCGCTCCCGATCCGCATTGATCAGCGTCAGGGCCTGGTCGGACGGCCCGGCCCAGGCCGGAGCACCCTCCCAGACAAGCGCCAGCAGCAGGAGGAGGGCGATCCGTGCCGATATCAGGGGCAATTCCATCGAGGTCAGGCGAGTCCTTCGAGCCCGGCGTCCACACTCAGCGCCTGACCTGTGATGTGCCGGCCCGCTTCCGAGCAGATGAACAGGATCTGACTCGAGATGTCGGCGGCGGTGACGAACTCCCGCATGTGGGCGATCGAGGCGAGCTTGTCCCGCATCTCGTTCTCTGAGATCGACTGGGCCTCGGCCTTGGCCTTGATGACCCGGTCGATCCGCGCGCCTTCGACCGCCCCAGGCTGGATGCAGTTCACCCGGATCTTGTCCTTTCCCAGTTCCAGGGCGCAGGTGCGGGTGAAGCCGACAATGGCGAATTTCGCGGCGGAATAGGGGCTGCGGAGCGCGAAGGCGAACTTGCCGGCTGCCGAGGACAGATTGACGATCGATCCGCCACCGGAGGCACGGAGCGCCGGCACAGCTTTCTGCGTGCCGATGAAGGCACTGGTCAGATTGACTGACAGGCAACTCTCCCAGTCGGCGAGGGTGACCTCCTCCACCGGAAGGGTCGGCCCGGCGCTGCCCGCGTTGTTGACCATGATGTCCAGCCCGCCGAGCTTGGCGATGCCCTCGTCCAGGAAAGCGCCGAAGGCCTCGGCATCCGACACGTCGCAGATCGAGCCGGTCAGGCCGGGGACACCCGCGCGGGCTTCTTCCAGTGAGTCCTGATCGATATCGCAGACATGAACCCGCGCACCGGCGGCGGCGAACATCTCTGCGGTCTTTCGGCCTATGCCGCTGGCGCCGGCGCTGATGATCGCGCGTTTGCCGGTGAGGTCGAGGTTCATGCGGGGTCTCCCTGGGGGCGGATGATTCGGATGGCTCGTTGGCGGGAACTATAGCCCCCAGGCTCCCCGGTCCGGCAAGGGCTTAGCTGATGATTGACCGAGCGCCCCGACGCTCTACCCTCCCACCCATGACGGCACCGAAACCCGAAAGCTGGATCGAAGTTCGTCCGACCGGGCTTTACGTCCGGCCCGGCGACTTCCACGTGGACCCGACCCGCGCCGTCGGACGGGCGGTCATCACCCATGGCCATGCGGATCACGCCCGCGCGGGTCATGCGGCTGTGGCCGCCACCGCGGAGACGCTGGCGATCATGGCGGTGCGCTACGGGGCCGAGCCGGAGCAGGCAAAACAGGCGCTCCTCCCCGGCGCGATGCTCAGCATCGGCGATGTTTCGGTCACCCTGTATCCTGCCGGGCACGTCCTGGGCAGTGCGCAGGTGCTGCTGGAGCACAAGGGCAGCCGGGTCGTGGTGTCGGGCGACTACAAGCGTCGTCAGGATCCGACCTGCGCGCCGTTCGAGCCGGTCCCCTGCGACGTGTTCGTGACCGAGGCCACCTTCGGCCTGCCGGTGTTCCGCCATCCGGACGATCGGGACGAGATCGCCAAGCTGCTGAACAGTGTCAGAATGTTCCCGGACCGCTGTCATGTGATCGGCGCCTATGCTCTCGGCAAGGCCCAGCGGATGATCGCGCTGCTGCGGGAGGCGGGTTGGGATCGACCGATCTATCTGCACGGCGCGTTGCAGAACCTGTGCGATCTCTACCGGGCGCACGGTGTCGATCTCGGAGATCTCCGCCCGGCGACGGCGGGTCAGAAGGGCGTGCCCCGCGATGACTTCAAGGGTGAGATCGTTCTCGCGCCGCCCTCGGCGATCGCGGACCGATGGGGGCGGCGTCTCCCAGACCCGGTCGTCTGCATGGCCTCGGGCTGGATGCGGGTGCGTCAGCGGGCGAAGCAGCGGGGCGTCGAGCTGCCGTTGATCATCTCCGACCACGCGGACTGGGACGAGTTGTTGCAGACGGTCGAGGACGTCGACGCGCCGGAAGTCTGGATCACCCACGGTCGGGAGGAGGCGCTGGTCCACGCGATCACCGCGACGGGACGCCGGGCGCGGGCGCTGTCCATGGTCGGATACGACGAGGAGGAGGGCGCGTGAAACCTTTCGCGGCTCTGCTTGACCGTCTGATCTATACGCCGTCTCGCAATGCCAAGGTGGCGCTGATCGCTGAATACTTCAGGCAGGCGCCGGATCCGGATCGGGGCTGGGGCCTCGCCGCGCTGACCGGGGGGCTGGACTTCAAAGGGGTCAAGGCCGGCACCGTCCGGGGGCTGGCCATGGAACGGGTCGATCCCACCCTGTTCGCATGGTCCTACGATTTCGTCGGCGATCTGGCGGAAACGACCGCCCTGATCTGGCCTGAACGGCTGTCGAACCGGGCCTGGCCGGGATTGAGCGAGGTAGTGGACCGTCTGAGCGGCGCGCAGCGGTCGGAGGCCCCGGAGATCGTGGCGGACTGGCTGGACACCCTCGACGCGACCGGACGTTGGGCGTTGCTGAAGCTGATCACCGGGGGGTTGCGTGTGGGCGTGTCGGCACGGCTGGCCAAAGTTGCGTTGGCGGCCTACGCGGACGCTGAACCAGCCGAGATCGAAGAATTGTGGCACGGTCTGGAGCCGCCCTACACCGAGTTGTTCGCTTGGTTGGACGGCGATGGGCCCCGGCCTAGTCTCGAGGACAAACCGGTCTTCCGCCCGGCCATGCTGGCCCATCCCCTGGAGGAGGGGGAGATCGCGGGGCTGGATGCTGCGGCCTATGTGGCGGAGTGGAAATGGGATGGGATTCGGGTGCAGATTTCGTCCCGCGGTGGAGAGACCCGCCTGTACTCCCGAACCGGCGACGACATAGGACGTGCGTTCCCCGATGTGCTCGACCATGTGACGTTCGAGGGCGTTCTGGACGGGGAACTGCTGGTGGTGATTGAGGGCGAGGTCCGACCGTTCAACGAATTGCAGCAGCGGTTGAACCGCAAGACCGTCACCGGAGCCATGCTCAAGAAGTATCCGGCCTTCGTCCGGCTCTACGACATTCTGTTCGATGGCCGGGAGGACCTTCGGGCTCTGGCCTTCTCCGAGCGGCGCAACCGGCTCGAGGGCTTCTACGCCCGCGCCGCGCCGCGCCGGATGGACGTCTCGCAGGTGGTGGAATTCCGAGATCTCGCAGAGTTGGAGGCCCTTCGGGTCTCGTCCCGTGGGACCGCGACCGAGGGCCTCATGCTCAAGCGCCAGGACAGCCCCTACGTCGCCGGCCGCCCCAAAGGCCTCTGGTACAAATGGAAGCGAGGGCCGCTCACCTTGGACACGGTTCTGATGTACGCCCAGCGCGGCCACGGCAAGCGATCCTCCTTTTATTCCGACTTCACCTTCGGTGCCTGGCGGTCCTCGCCGGAGACCGGGGAGGACGAGGTGGTGCCGGTGGGTAAGGCCTATTTCGGTTTCACCGATGAGGATCTGAAACACTTGGACAAATGGGTGCGGGACCACACCCTGCACCGTTACGGCCCGGTGCGGGAGGTTGAGCGCGGCCTGGTTCTGGAGGTGGCCTTCGACAGCGTGCACCGTTCGCCCAGGCACAAGTCCGGGGTGGCCATGCGGTTTCCCAGGATCGCCAGGATTCGCTGGGATAAGCCGCCGGGGGAGGCGGACCGGCTTGAGACCCTGGAGCGGCTGATCGAATGACCGTCTCGAGGTCGGCAGCGAGCGTCATCAGATGAGATTAGACGGCACGAAGGGAATGCGTTGGGCAAAGCTGCGCGCCCATTCAAGCGGGTAGTGTGCGATCAGGGGGCAGGACGCCCCTTCGAACCGTCCGTGAGCGACATCTTCCGCGGCACGCCGCCACAGGGCCAGGGCCGCGTCGCCCGACCGGCCGTCGTCCCGGGTCAGATGGTCGCGCAGAGCATTGGCCCAGAGCTGGCGCTGAAATCTCTCAACCCCCGATTCATTCTGCCAGAGAACGCCACACTCGGTGTCCCACTGCATGCTGCGGCCGTTCAGGTTCGCGGAACTCACGATCGCGGTCCGCCCGTCGAAGATCGAGACCTTGGAGTGCAGATAGATGATCGCTCGGCCGGCCACGAAGCGCCTATGCTCCGTCTCCTCTGAGTACGCGGCGGGGCGGTCCTTGACCAGACAGAATGCGCCGAACCGGTCTCCAAACGCTGCCCTCAGTCGGTCGACGCCCTGGACCTGCCTCCATTCTCCATGTCTGGCATCCGCGCCGGTATTCCCATCGAAGGCGACGTCCTCCGGCGCGGCGGGAACCACCAGGATCAGGCGCAGGTCGGGCCGCGCGCCCGCTGCGCGTTCGAGTGCCGCGATGATCGGCTCGGACCGAAAGAACTGGCTCTCCAGATAGATCAGATCCGTTGCCGCGCCGATCTGATTGATATGGGCGGCCTCGATCTCGGTGATCGCCGCCTTCGGCCCGACAGCGAATGGAGATCGGGAGCGGCTGGATCGGGTCCGAAGAACCTGAAGGGTTCCATCATTGGCGGGGCCGTCGTCGTGAGAGACCGCGTATGACGGATCGGACAGTCGCGTGACCGATAGGGGGAGATCATCGCGCGGGGCGCCGAGCTGGGTCAGGCGGGCATTGAAGCGGGGCACCTCACGGTTCCAGCAGTCCTGGAAATGGCGCCGCAGATCCGCTGCGATCGGCCCCGAGCTGCGGAGGCTGACATCGTGCCAAGTCCGGTCCGAAGGCTGCGCATGGTCCGGGTTGTCGAACCGCCGTTCGTCCACGTCCAACCCGCCGAGGATGGTCACGGCGCCGTCGAACACAGCGATCTTCTGATGATAGGTGACCGGCCACATGCGGGGCGGGGGCCAGCTGCGGATCTCAAACGCATCGCTCCTGCGGCGTCTGGACAGCATCCGCCAAAGGCCCGGAGACCGTTTCCGAAAGTCTTTCGGGTTCTGTCGGCTGCTAGTGGCCTCCGCGTGCAGGCCTTGGAGCCTCGACCATACCAGCGGCCATAGCAGCCATCGGGCCACCGGACCGAATTCGCCCTCGTGCAGTGCGGCAATGACCTGCAGGTGACCCGCCGCGCCGGCTGGCACGGACATGCGAAATGCTGCGATGTCTTCCCAGGTGCGTTGATGCAGGTCGTTGGCCATGATCGGCTCGAAGTCTGTCATCAGAATGCGGACATTGACGCCGCGGCCGACCGCGTCCGCGATCAGGTCGCGCCAAGTCTCAAGGCCTTGTGATCGGGCCCTTTCGGTCCGCAGCTTGGTCCGCGGCGACAGGATCTTGAAACCCAGCAGGGCTTCCGTGCGCGCATCGAGAATCGCATTCTCTAGCGCGGGATAGGCTGCGCTCGCTTCGATCAGCGGAACGGTATCGACATCTCCTCGCGGAGGAAATTTTTCAAAGGGGAGCACTTGGGACGGGCTTTCGCGCGGTAGAGGCAGGGGCGGACCGGAACCGGATCGCGACATGCTGCCATCTTGGGTTGGGGACCGCCGGACTCAAGCCTCGCGGAGCATCTATTTTGGTTCTGATTTGCGTCCGGCCGTCCGGCACCGCTGTGAGCAGTAGCGCACATGCTCCCAGTTCCGCGCCCATTTCCGGCGCCAGCTGAACGGTCGGCCGCAGGATACGCAGGTCTTGGTCGGACGCTCCGATTTGCGGACGGACTTGCCCGTCATCCGAAATCCAGACTCGCTTGATCGGTTTCGGCGGGTCGCCGGCGTTTCCTGGCGCGGGTGCTTGGCGCCAAGCCGCTTCGTCGGCTGCCATGCCGCTCCTGGATTGCGTCGGCGGCCTCCCGATAGGGCTGTCCCTTGCGGACCGCCCAGATCCTGGCGCGCGCGTCCCGACCGGCAACCATATGGTCGATGATCGGAGTCGGGTAATCACTGCCGATATCGAGACCGAGATCAGCCTGTTCAAGGGGGGAAAGGGTCCAGGGTTGGTGAATGGCGACGGTGGGCACGGCCTCGAGTTCCGGGACCCAGCGCCGGATGAACACCCCGTCCGGGTCCTGATCGATCCCCTGTTTGATGGGGTTGTAGATCCGGGCCGTATTGATCCCGGTGGTGCCGGACTGCATCTGGACCTGCGGCCAGTGAATACCGGGCTCGTAGTCGGTGAACAGGCGGGCGAGGTGCAGTCCCGGTTCCCGCCAGTGGTTCCAGAGCTGGTAGGAGCTGGCGGACATCAGCATCGCGCGCATCCGAAAGTTGATCCATCCTGTGGCCTGCAGCGACCGCATGCAGGCATCCAGGAAGGGCCATCCCGTTCGGCCCTCCGCCCAGGCCGCGTGCCGCATGGGGTCGAAATCCCGTATATCGGAATAGGCGGGATGCAGGGAGGCGGTCTCGATCGACGGCTGATCCTCGAACTTTTGGATGAAATGGCAATGCCAATGCAGCCGTCCGAGGAAGGACCGCAGCGAGGCCTGCCACATGCCGCTCGCACCGGGCGCGTCACGCAGATCCGACATGCGGCACCGGGTCGCCTGGGCCGCTTCCCGCACCGAGAGGGTGCCCCAGGCCAGGTGCGCGCTGATCCTGGAACAGGAAGCTTCCGCCGACAGCGGGCTCGACATTTCCTTTCGGTATCGCTCGCCGCGCCGATGCAGGAAGCTCTCGAGAGCGTCCAACGCCGCCACCCTTCCCCCGCGCTGGCGTTCGGGGCAGGAATGGCTGGCGAGACCGAGATCCGGCGCTGCGGGAAGCGATCCCGGGTCGATGTCTGTACCGCCTATCGCTTTGGGGCGCGGGTGTGTCGGCTCGGCCATGAACCTGTCCCAGGACCGCGCCCAGCCGTTTCGGTCCCCGAGAGCCCGGATCACCCCGGTATCTCGATATTGGGTCCATTCTACGCCTGAGGATCTCGCCCATCTGGCAACGGCCCTGTCCCGATCGTAAGTCCAAGCGGTGCCTGTCTCCTCATGGCTGGCCAGGGATGCAATGCCGAACCTCCGGTGCAGATCTGCGAGCACCTCCACCGCCGCGCCGGTTCGAACCACCAGAGGGGCGCCCAATGCAGCGAGATCCGCCCGCAGTTCGGTCAGGCATTCCGTGACAAATTCCCAATGCCGCGCGGACATGTCCGGCTGTGCCCACCAATCCGGCTCGGCGATGTAGAGCGGCAGCACGCGACCGCCGTCTCGCAGCGCCCGCTTGGTGCTTGCTGCGAGCGGGAGATGGTCGGCGGTGCGCAGATCCCGTTTGAACCAGATGACGTGAATTGGGGCCATCCCTCAGACTTAGGGCCCGTTGGGGAGTTGGACAGAGGCGTAGGACCGAACATCCTGACTGCTTCGGTCCTATGGGGATGGACCCGGGTTAAACCAACAATGGGCTTGCATAATCGTCGGTGTGTCCCGTATTCAGAGGACATGGTGGATACGACAGCCGACCGCATTCTGTTCCGCATCAAGACACGGGGCGCGCAGACCAGTGCGGATCTCGCGACCGCCTTTTCCGTGACCACCGAGGCTGTGCGGCAACTTCTGGTGAAGCTAGAAGGCGAGGGGCTGGTTTCCGCCGAGGACCGCAAGGCGGGGCGGGGGCGGCCGAAACGGCTCTGGCACATGACTGCGGCGGGCCATGCGCGGTTTCCCGACCGGCATTCGGATCTGAGCCTGGGTTTGATCCAGGCGGTGCGGGCCGAGTTCGGTGAGGCCGGGCTCGACCGGCTGATCCAGCGTCGGGAGGCCGATCAACTTGCCGGATATCGCGCGGCGGTGACTGGGGCCGCGTCGCTGTCCGAGCGGGTGGCGGCCTTGGCTGAAATCCGCGATCGCGAGGGCTACATGGCCGAAAGCCGCCAGGAACCGGACGGTAGCCTTATCCTGATCGAGAATCACTGTCCGATCTGTGCGGCGGCGACCAGCTGCCAAAATCTTTGCCGTTCCGAGTTGCAGATCTTTCGGGAGGTGCTTGGGGCCGACGTGACGGTCGAGCGCACAGATCACATGGTCGCCGGTGCCCGCAGATGCGCCTATCGGATCGAGCCGGTTCAGCCTGCCGGATGATCGGCCGCCTTGCGGTCGGAAGCGCTTGTGCTTAACCCGTTGATCGCAGCCCCGAGAATTGCCAGACCCACGGCGGGCAGAAGGCCCAGATAGGTCCAGCGGGCGGCTGTGGCGATCACCTCAATTGGCGGCTGCCCCGTCAGCCCGACCCGGTCCGCGATCACCCCGACGGCGGCGGCCCCGAATGCCATCCCGAGCGCCTGTGACGTGGGCACGACGGCGGTGACCCGGTCCCTGTCGGCTTCGCCAGCCGCCTCGAAGACCCGCTTGGCCACATGACCCCAGGCGGTGCCGATTCCGAATCCAAGCACAGCGATTGACCCGATGGCGAGCCAGAACGGTCCGGCTGGCAGGAACAGCGTCACCCCGACGCACCCGACCGCTGTCAGCAGCGGACCGACGACGATCGCGGTTCTGGCGCGGGTGCCGATCAGGCCGGAGAGCGTGATGGCGGCAGACGTCCAAAGCAGAGACTGCACCGTGACGGTGTAACCGGCCACCAGCGGCGGAGTGTCGTGCAGCATGCGGAGGAAGTATGGGCCGTAGACTCCGGTTGCCACGGTTCCAGCCGAGACGAAGAAGAAAAACATCACCCCACCGCCGAGAATCGTGGTCGGCCGGAACATGTCGCGCGGGAACAGGGGGGTCTCGCTCCGACGTTCCCAGGAAATCGCCAGGATGAGCAACGCGGCTGCGGATGCGGCGCAGGCCAGGTCGACGGCGTCGGATTGGCCTTTGCCGGTGGCGCCGACCAGAAGCGCTGCAGCGCCGATCAAGCTCAGCCGAAAGACCGGGGCCAGGCCGCCGGTGGCGTGGGAGCCTTCATTGTTTTTCACGGTGCGCAGAATCAGAACCTGAAAAATCACGCAGACCGGCAGCATCGCGTAAAAGCCCCAGCGCCAGTCGTTGAACTCCGCGAAGATGCCGCCAACCAGCGGTCCGGTCAGAGCGGCAACGCCCCAGACGCTCGAGATCGTCGCGAACAGCCGTGCCCAGCTTTTCGGAGGATACAGGTCGCGGATCAGACCGTGGCTGTTCGCCATCAGAAGGCCGGACCCGAGCCCTTGGATCACCCGGGCGACCAGCAGCCATTCCATGGTCGGCGCGAGGCCAATCCCGGCAGTGCCGAGCGCGAAGCCCCAGAGCGAGACCGTCAGCGCCTTCCTCGCACCGACCCGGCTGCGGACGATGCCGCCCGCCGCCGAGGACACGATCGAGGCGACCACGTACAGGGTGGTCGCCCAGGACAGCAGCGACAGCCCGCCGATATCCTCGACCACGCTCGGCGCGAGGCTCGAGAAAATGAAGAAATTGACCGCGTGCAGCGATATCCCGAGGCCCAGCGTCAAGGTTGCCAGCCGATACCGGCGACCGACCAATTCAGCCCAGCTCAGGAGGCGGTCGTCGTCGGCGGTCACGGAACATTCCTTTTACACAAGTTCATGCTTGCAATAAGCGGCATGATGCCGCCTGTCAAAGCCGCTTCTCGAAAAAAAGCCGGTCGTGCCCGAGAGGGTAATCCTTGATCCGCCCGCATTCGACGAAGCCATGACGGGGGTAGAAGTCGGGCCCCTGGAACGCGTAGGTGTCCAGCCAGATGCCGATGCAGTCAAGGGCCCGCGCCAGTTTCTCAGCCCGTTCCAGAAGCCCTCCTCCGAGTCCTTTGCGTCGATGCTCCGGATGGATCGCCAGCAGTTTTATGTACATCCAGCGGTAATTGACCAGTCCGGTCAGAATGCCGGCCTCGTCCTCGCCGATGCGGGCGACCAAGGCGAAATCTTCGGCCTTGAACGGGTAACCGGACTCAATCGCATGCGCATCCAACCACGCCAGCGCCTGATCCATCGCAGCGGTGATGCTGGGATTCCCCTCGGCCTCGTCTCGGCCCATCCGGATGGCATAGCTCGGCTCGGACACGGCAGGGACTCCCCAAATGCTGGCTAGACCTTCAGCGAGAAGTGCGCGTCCACATATCGCAGCAATTGCTCGGTCGATTCCGCCAGCGACTGGGTGCCGGTCTCGACCTCCAGTTCCGCTCCGGTCGGCTCCTCGTAAGGGGCGGAGATGCCGGTGAACTCAGCGATCTCGCCTTTCCGCGCCTTCTCGTACAGACCCTTCGGATCGCGGGTCTCGCAAACCGCCAGATTAGCCTTCAGATAGACCTCGTGGAACAGGTCGGGGGCGACCGCGCGGGCCCGGTCCCTGTCCTCGCGGTAGGGCGAGATGAAGGCGGTAATCACAAGCACGCCGGCGCGGGCGAACAGGGCGGCAACCTCGCCGACACGCCGGATGTTCTCCGCACGGTCTTCAGGTGAGAATCCGAGATCGGCCGAAAGTCCGAAGCGGATGTTGTCACCGTCCAGCACATAGGCCTGCCAGCCGCGCCGGAACAGCTGATGCTCAAGTTCCAGGGCCAAGGTGGACTTGCCGGAGCCGCTCAGCCCGGTCAGCCACAGAATCCCGGACTTGTGGTTGTTGGCCTGCCAGCGGGCATCGGTGTCGACCCGGTGCTCGACCGCGAAGATGTTCTGAGACGTCGGTGCCTGGCGCTTGCGCTGATCCGGGAAGCCGTCCATCGACACCAGACCGCCGCCGGCCATGTCGTAGCCGTCGATCAGCACAAATCGGCCGAGCCGAGGGTTGTCCTTGAACTCGTCGAGGGCGAGCACCGCGCGGGCCCGGAACACGACCTCCCCCACCTCGTTCCGCTCGATCCGTTCGGCGGGTTTGTCCGTCAGGTCCTCGACATTGATGACCTTCTCGATCGCCTGCACCTCGACCGCATGCTCCATGGTCGCAAGCTTCAGCTTGTAGCGGCGGCCGACCTCAAGCGGGGCGCGTCCCAGCCAGAAGATCCGGGCGCGGAACACATTGGTCTCGACCGGCGCGTCCTCGACATGGCTCACCACATGGCCGCGTTCCACGAAGATCTGGTCGTCCAGCGTGATGCCGATCGACTGTCCCGCGGACGCGGTGACCAGCGGCGCCGGGGTCGACCAGGTTTCGATCGTCTGGACCTTGGCGCGGGCGTTGCTGGGGCTGATCATCAGGGTGTCACCGACACTGATCTTGCCGCTTTCGATCCGTCCGGCGAGGATCCGTCGCTCGTCGAATTTGTAGACGTCCTGAATCGGGAACCGCAGGGGCAACTCGACCGGCAGCGGCTTCGGGTCGGTTGCGTCCAGTGCGTCGATCAGGCTCGAGCCCTTGAACCAGGGCATGTTGTCCGACAGCTGGGCCAGACCGTCGCCATGGCGCGCAGAGACCGGCAACACATGGGCGGGCACGATCCCCATGCCGGACAGATAGTCGGTGACCTCGCGCTCCAGTTCATGGAACCGCGCCTCGTCGTGATCGACCAGGTCCATCTTGTTGACGCAGACGATGACCTTTTCGAGGCCCAGCAGATGCAGAATGTAGCCGTGGCGTCGGGTCTGCTCGCGCACCCCCTCCTTGGCGTCGACCACCAGGATGGCGGCGTCGGCCGATGCGGCGCCGGACACCATATTCTTCAGGAATTCCTTATGCCCCGGCGCGTCGATGATCACGTAGGGGCGCCGTGGCGTCTTGAAGAAGATCTGGGTGGTGTCGATGGTGATGCCCTGGTCGCGCTCGGCCTGGAGCGCGTCCAGCACGAAGGCCCATTCCATAGGCATGCCGCGCCGTTCCGACATGGCCTTGACCGCCTCGACCTTGCCGTCGGGCAGAGATCCGGTGTCGTGCAGCATGCGGCCGATCAGTGTCGACTTGCCGTGATCCACATGGCCGACGATCACCAGCTTCAGCGGCGGAATATCGGTCACGGCGATTTCAGGATTCAGGGTTTCCATGGCGCCGTCCTCACATATATCCGGCGGAGCGCAGGCGCTCGAAGGCGTCTTCGCTCTCGTGGTCCATGGCCCGGCCGGTCCGCTCGGCGACTTTCGTCTCGCGGAGTTCGGCGATTATCTTCTCCAGCGTGTCCGCCTCGCTGTCCACCGGATAGGTGATGTCGACATCACCGAGCGAGCGGTAGCGCTTTCCGTTCTTCGCGAAATAGAGATCGACCACCGGAATGCCCTCGCGCTGGATGTAGAGCCAGATGTCGAGCTCGGTCCAATGCAGCAGAGGGTGAACGCGGATATGGGTTCCTGGCGCGAAATCGGTTTTGAACTGGTCCCAGAACTCCGGCGGCTGGTCGCGGAAATCCCATTGCGCGTTCTCGCCGCGCGGGCTGAACACCCGCTCCTTGGCGCGGGTCGCTTCCTCGTCGCGCCGGATACCGGCGATCACCGCCTGCATGTCGAGCTCGGCGATCAGCCGCTTCAGCCCCTCGGTCTTGCGGGCCGCCGACCGGCCGGCCGGCGGCAGGGTCGGGTCGATCTCCTCGAGCGGCGGGCAGTCGCGGACGATCAGATTGATGCCCCACTCGTCCTTGTAGCGCTTCTGAAACGCGTACATTTCCGGGAACTTCTTACCGGTATCGCAGAACAGGGTGGGGAAGGGCACATGCCCGAAAAACGCCTTGCGGGCGAGCCACAGCATCACGTTCGAGTCCTTGCCCAGGGACCAGAGGATCCCCAGTCGATCGAACTTGTTGAACGCTTCACGGAAGATATAGACGCTCTGCGCTTCGAGCGCGTCCAGATGGTTCATGACCCGCTGATTCCCTAGCTTGCAAACTCGCGCGGGTATACGGACGCGCGGCTCGGGTGTCAAAGGAAGACCGCCCGGCACACGACAAGCGAACGGTCTTTCGGGCCTATAGGAACACGGTGGTGATCTCCGGGATGAACAGGATGATCGCCAGAACCAGAAGCTGAATTGCGATGAACGGCAGGAAGCCGCGGAAGATATCGGTCAGCGAAATATGCGGTGGTGCGACCGACTTCAGGTAGAACGCCGCCGGGCCGAACGGAGGCGACAGAAAGCTCACCTGCATGTTCACGCAGAACAGGATCCCGAACCAGACCTGCACCATCGTGCGGGTGTCGAGTCCGCCCGTCAGGCCCAGCTCCTCCATCGGCAGCTTCAGCACGATCGGAAGGAACACCGGCATCACCAGCAGCACGATTCCGGTCCAGTCCATGAAGGCGCCCAGGAACAGGAAGATCACCATCATCAGCAGGATCACGCCCATGGTCGGCAGCTCGTAGCCGACGATCAGGTTGGCGACATAGGTCGGCCCGCCCGCGATCGTGTAGGCGCCGGCAAGGGCGGTGGCCCCGAAGGTCACCCAGATGATGGTGCCGGTCGACTTGAACGTGCGCATGGAGGCTTCGCGCAGCAGTGTGAACGAGAACTCGCCACGCAGGATGATCAGGACCAGCACCGCGATCGAGCCCATTCCCGCCGCCTCGGTGATGCCGGTGATGCCGCCGTAGATCGAGCCGAGCACCACGAATACGATCATCAGCGGGGCAACAAGGCCCTTGCCCTTTTCCCAGGCGTCCGCCGCCCGCTCCCGGCCGACGATGAACAGCACGTAGCCACCCGCGACCAGCGCGATTGCGGCCGTGACGATCAGGGATTGGGTGTCCACAAGAGAAGTGTCTTCCTCCACGCCGCCGAAAGTGTGCAGGCTTATCCACCGGACCACCAGGAGCGCGGCGGCAACGCCGACCACCATCGCGATGAGGGTGGCGCCGAGATCGAGCTTCTGCGCGGTGGTGAGGTCGTCGTCCGACGGCTCCGGCAGGGGCGCCTGTTCGGGGTGCAGGCGGGTGCGCACCAGGATGTAGACGATGTAGCAGCCGGCCAGGATGAAACCCGGCAGGAACGCGGCCTGAAACAGCGCATGGATCGAGGTCTCGGTGATCAGTCCGTAGAAGATCAGGACGATCGAGGGTGGAATCATGGTGCCGAGCGACCCGGAGGCGCAGATCGTGCCGATCGCCAGGTTCTGATCGTAGCCCAGTCGGAGCATCTGGGGCAGGGCGATCAGGCCCAGCAGCACCACCTCACCGCCGATGATACCGGACATGGCGGCCATCACGATCGCCATCAGGGCGGTGACCACCGCGATACCGCCGCGGGTGCGCGACAGCCAGATGTTGAGGGAACTGTACATATCGCGCGCGATGCCGGATCGCTCCAACAAGACGGCCATGAAGATGAACAGCGGCACGGACACAAGCACGTAATTGGTCGTGATACCGTATAGGCGCTGGGCAAGAATGTTGAGGGGGCCGGTGCCGAAGGTCCCGAACAGCAGGTCGGGGCCGAACTTCAGCACCAGGACCACGACCGCCAGGAAACCGGACGCGAAGCCGAGTGGCATGCCGATCGCCAACAGCAGGAACATGCCGATCAGCAGTATGAGGGAGATCGTTCCGATATCCATGTCCGGTGTTCCCTCCCTAGTCTGACAGGCTGTTTGGTCCGGCGCCTTTGCGCGGCGTGCCGTCGGCGGCGGTCGTTTCGAAGTCAGGAGGAAGGTCGATATCGTCGGTCGGATTGTAGGTCTGCGGTTCCCGGTTCCAGTCGTAGATCAGGTTGGAAATCGACTGAATTGCCAGCAGCGTCAGCGTGATCAGGATCAATGGTTTGATGGTGGCGGGGATCGGCGGGTCGAATGCCGTCCCGAAGGTCTCCCACCGCAGAAACTTCGCCTTGGCCTCTCCGTACCCGCCCCAAACCACTGCGAAAGCGAACACGCAGACGCAGAATACGGAAAGGCTGTCGAACAGGCGGCGCAGCCAGCGGGGCGCCAAATCGTAGAGCACGAAAATTCGGATATGACTGCGCTGCTGAAGCGCGTAAAGGCCGGCGGTCAGATAGATCCCTCCACCGACCCAGAGCGACATCTCGTTGACCCACAGGGTGGGGGCCGAGAACACGTACCGCATCACCACTTCGTAAAAGATGATGCCGACGATGAAGGCCGGTGCCCACATCGCGATCCGGCTGAAGCTCCAGGTGATCAGATCGACCAAGCCTGTTCGCTCGTGCTCGACCATTTCCGCCTCCCCAACAAACGCAAGGACTCTCTCAAGACGTCTCGTCCGAAGGTTTGGGCGACCGAACCCGTCGGCCGCCCTTCCTTAACCGGTGTCAGAAGCGAAGAGGCTACTTCGCGAGGCCCAACTGACGCAGATAGGTCAGGTGGCTTTCCACCAGCGCCTTGGCTTCCGGCGTGGTTGCGAAATCCGCCCAAGCCGACTGGGCGGCTTCGCGGAACTTCTGCAGGTCTTCATCCGACCATGCGTAGAGATTGACGCCCTGCTCCTTCAGCATCGCGGCCGCTTCAGCGTTCTTCTTCTCGAAGGTCAGAGCGGTCTGCAGCGCGAGAGCCTGCATGGCCACCGACATGATCCGGCGATGATGTTCCGGCATTGCGTCCCACTTTGCCTTGTTGCAGGCCAGATGATCGGACGGCATGGAGTGGAAGCCCGGATAGTTGGCGTGCTTGACCAGATCATAGAGACCGAGGCCGACATTGTTCGCCAGGCCCGAGGCGTCCGCGCCGTCGATGATGCCGGACTCAAGCGCCGTGAAGATCTCGGTGAAATCCATCACGATCGGCTTTGCGCCCAGGTTCTCGAAGATCTTGGTTTCCATGCCTGGAGGCGACCGGAACTTCCAGTCCTTGAAGTCCTCCGCGTTGCGGATCGGTTTGGACGACGCCAGGGATTCCTGCCCGTAGACCCACCAGCCGACCAGCTGCATGTCGAACTTATTGTAGAGTTCCTGGGCCGCATCCAGACCGCCGCCATAATACAGCCAGGACAGTTGCTGATAGGGGGTGGAGTAGCCGCCCATGATGTCGCCGACGAACTGGAAGGCCGGGTTCTTACCGGTCTGATAGCTGCCGCCGGTCATGTCGCAGTCGAGAATGCCGGTCGCCGCCGCGTCGAAGGTCTCGACGGATTTCACGACCGAGGACGAGTAGAACATCTCGACCTGGATCTCATCGTTCGACATGGTCTGGATGTTGTCGACGTACTCCGCCGCCAGCTTGCCCGACGGTGTTTCCGGAGCGTAGTGGGTCTGGATGCGCAGGGTTGTGGTCTCTGCCATGGCCGCGCCAGCGACGCCGGCCGACAGAAGTGCCGCCGACACGGCGGGCACCAGTCGTTTTAGTACCGTCATGTATTCCTCCCGATTGCGTGCCGGTAAATCCGGCCTCTCACCTCGTTCGTCATTCAGCGAACGGGTATTTCGATCGGCGCAGCCCTTAGGGTTGCGCAACTATGGGAGTGAGCGTGGCGCAAATATTCGTTTGTTGCAATCTATCGTGGTCCTGGCTGGATCGGTTTCCCGGTTGCCGGTCCCAGATCAACCGAGTCCCGGTCTGTCCGGCGCCAGGTCTGACGCGGCCACCTTGATGTCGCTTGGAATGTCGGCGCCCTTGATCAGACTTACGGCGAGACGTCCAATGCCCGGGGCAGTCTGGATGCCGTAGCCCCCCTGACCGGCGAGCCAGAAAAACCCCTCGGCCCTTGGATCGAATCCTACCACCGGCGACTTGTCCGCGACGAAGCTTCGCAACCCGGCCCATGTCGAGGCGAAGCGGCGGATTTCCAGGGTCGTATGGGTCATGATCCGGTCGGCCGCGATCGCAAGGTCAAGCTCCTCCGGTTGCGCGTCACAGGGCGCGCTCGGCGTCTGGTCCGCCGGACTTCCGAACATCCGTCCTGCATCGGGTTTGACGTACCAGGTCTCGTCCGCCCCGGCGGTCAGCGGCCAGCGGGCGATGTCGAGACCGGGAGCCGGATCGAAGGTGAAGGCCGTGCGGCGTTTCGGAACCAGGCCGACCCTTGCGGCACCGGCCATGACGGCGATTTCGTCGGCCCAGGCGCCGGCGGCGTTCACTACTGTCTTGGCCGCGACCGTCCCGGAGCGGGTCTCTACACGCCACACCCTGCCGTCGTGGGTGAGCGAAATCACCTCCGCATCGGTCTGAACCTGCCCGCCCTTGGCGCGGAGGCCGCGCAGAAAGCCCTGCAGCATGGCGTTCACGTCCATGTCCATGGCACCCGGCTCGAACAGGCCTCGGACGATCACGTTGCGCCGCAGGAAGGGTGCCACATCGAACAGCGCATCACCGTCGATCAACTCGGAATGAACCCCCGTGGCCAGGGAGTCCGCCAGCCCCTCGTCCAGCAGAGAGAGTTGGCTCTCTGTCGCCACCATCAAGCCGCCGCGCGGCGACAGAACTGGAGCGTCGGAGAAGTCGGCAGGCGGCGACTCGAAAAACGGACGTCCCCCCTTGGTGATCGCCCGGATCACCGCGTTACCGTATCCCTCGAACAACAAGGCCGCCGACCGGCCGGTGGTGTGATAGCCGGGCTGGGATTCGCGTTCGAGCAGCACAACCTCGGCGTCGTCGGCCAGGAAGTATCCCGCCGAGGCACCGGCCATGCCGCCGCCGATGATCGCGATATCCGTCGTTACGCTGTTGGTCATGGTTCGAACTGTTCCTTGAGCACGCGTTCTTCGAGATTGTGGTCAGCATCGTAGAGCACAGTAAGCGAAACCGATCTGTCCTCCCGCACCACAACTTTCTCGACATCGTGGACTTCCTGGACATCCGCGACCGCATGAACCGGACGCTTGTAGCCGCGCTGGACTACGAAGGTGATCTCGGCCGTATGGGGCAGGAGCGCGCCGCGCCACCGCCGCGGACGGAACGGACTGATCGGAGTGAGCGCCAGCACGCCGGCTCCGATCGGAATGATCGGGCCATGGGCCGAGAAGTTATAGGCGGTCGACCCGGCCGGCGTGGAGACCAGAACGCCGTCGCAGACCAGTTCGTCCATCCGTTTCTTGCCGTCGATCAGAATCGCGATCTTGGCCGCCTGGGCGGATCCTCGGTAAAGTGAGACTTCGTTGATCGCAAGGCCGCGATGGGTTTCGCCGTCCTGCGTGGTCGCCTCCATGCGCAGCGGGTGCAGACTGTTCGCCACAGCCCCCTTGATGCGCGAGATCAGATCGTCCGCCCGGTAGTGGTTCATCAGAAACCCGACGGTGCCCCTGTTCATGCCGTAGATCGGCTTTTTCAGGTCGATGCAGGATCGCAGGGTTTCGAGCATATGCCCATCCCCGCCCAGTGCGACGATCACGTCGGCCCGCTCGCGGCCGACATCGCCATAGGTTCGCCTCAGTTCCTCGGCCGCACCGCGTGCCTCATCTGTGCTCGCAGACTCAAAGGTCAGCGCCGGGCTATCGGGTACGAGCATGGGGATCTCTCTGATGGCGGTCTGAAGGGCTGGCAGACGAACGCGACCATCTCCATGTGGCATGAGAAGATCTCGCTCAAAACGGGGTCGCGTCGTCTTCAAGGATAGGCGATCATCCAACGTCACCAAAGCCCCAAACGACCCGCTCTGGACCGAACCCGAAATATAAGGATGCCGACCGATGTTTTCGATCAACGGACCGCGCACGCTGCCGGTCGACCGCTGGCTTTTCGTCGCTCTGATCTTCGGCATGGCTTTGGTGGGAGGGGTGTTGTTCGGGGCCACGGGCCTTCGCGCGGACGACAGCGACCGCCATGCCGGCTATTACTATCCCGACAACGTGACCCATGAGACCTACAAGGCGCGGGCCTCGAAGGTTCCAAGCAGCTCTCGGCAAACCCGCATCGCGTTTGTTACCGGTGTTACCGCGCAACAGGTGCAGGCGCCCTATCCGCCGCTCACCGCGATGTTCGCCAAGGGAACGGAGGCGGACAAGCTGATCCTTGTGAGCCTTCAGGAAGGGCGAATGGACACCCTGTTCCGGGCGCGGGCGGTACTTGCGATGCTGACGGCCACGGCCCGCACGACGCCGGTTTTCGCGGAGCTCGATTCAGACCTGGATCACACGTTTCTGGACCTACTCAAGATCCTGGGATTCGTTCAGATCACTGTCAGCGACGGTCGTAGCTTCGCCCATCAGATCAAGATCGAATAGGCGCCTGTCGAATTTGGCGGGCCGGGCGGTCAGCCGCCGGTCACGCTCATGTGCCGGGCAACCGGTGCACGGGGACGGCGGCGGTCGATGATGAAGTCGTGGCCCTTGGGCTTGCGCGAGATCGCCTCCCGGATCGCATCGGCCAGTGGCAGATTGGTCTCGGAGGCCCGCAGCGGCGCCCGAAGATCGGCGGCGTCGTCCTGTCCCAGGCACATGTACAGTGTGCCGGTGCAGGTGAGCCGCACCCGATTGCACGACTCGCAGAAGTTATGCGTCAGCGGGGTGATGAATCCGAGCCGCCCGTCGGTTTCCTCGACCCGCATGTAGCGCGCCGGCCCCCCGGTCATGTAGGGGATGTCGGTGAGGGTGAAGCGTTCCGCCAGTTTGGAGCGCACCATCGACAGCGGCAGATACTGGTCCACCCGGTTCTCGCCGCCGATATCGCCCATCGGCATCACTTCGATCACCGTCATGTCGTAGCCGCGGTCTCCGCACCATTGCAGCATGTCCGCCAGTTCGTCCTCGTTGACGCCCTTCAGCGCCACCGCGTTGATCTTGACGGCCAAGCCGGCCCGATCGGCCGCCTCAAGACCTGACATCACCTGCTCAAGCCTGCCCCAACGGGTGATGGCGCGGAACCTGTCTGGATCCAGTGTGTCAATCGAGACATTGACCCGCCGGACGCCGGCCGCGAAAAGCTGATCCGCGTATTTTGCCAGCTGGCTGCCGTTCGTCGTCAGGGTCAGTTCGTCCAGCCCTCCGCCGTTCAGCCGCTTTCCCAACTCCCGGATCAGCCACATGATGTTCCGACGTACCAGCGGCTCCCCTCCGGTCAGCCGAAGTTTCCGCACGCCCATATCCACGAATGCGTTGCACAATCGCGCCAGTTCCTCGAGCGTCAGGACGTCGGCCTTGGGCAGGAACGTCATATCCTCCGCCATGCAGTACACGCAGCGGAAGTCGCAACGATCGGTCACCGAAACGCGGAGATAGGAGATTTCGCGGGCAAACGGGTCGATCAGCGGCGCTGAGCTGGCGGATGTGGGCATTGGAATTTCGATCTTGTCACTCATACGCGTTATATACGACGGAATATAACGCTGTTAAAGGGGCACACCACCGAACGGGGTCCGAGATGACGATATCGGCCGACTTTGTTAGCGATTTCCCGGTCGTGCCGAAGGCCGTCGTGGTGGTGGTTCTGGCGGGTGGACGGTCGCGTCGCATGGGGGGCGGGCTTAAATGCCTCCGGGATCTGGCGGGCAAGAATCTGCTGCGCCGCGTTCTGGACCGCCTGCCGGAAACGGTGGGAGCGGTCGTTCTGAACGCAAACGACAGATCGGAACAGATCGCTGCATTCGGTTTGCCGGTGATGCCCGACCAGGATCCGGACGCCCGGCTTGGCCCGCTGGCCGGGATCCTGGCGGGTATGGACTGGGCATCGCATCAGGACGGAGCGCGCTGGATCCTGGCAGTCCCTTCCGACGCGCCCTTCGTGCCGAGAGATTTGCTCGACCGGCTGTCTGGCTCGGTGGCACGGAATCAGGCGCCGTTGGCCGTAGCCGCAAGCGCCGGCCGCCTGCATCCGGTCGTGGGCCACTGGTCGCTCAGCCTCCGGGCGGAGCTGCATCGTGCGCTGACGGAGAGCGGAGAGCGCAAAGTCGGTACAGTCGTCCGCGCCTTCGGGGCCGCCATCGTGGACTGGCCGGCGGTGCCGCATGATCCGTTCCTGAACATCAACACACCGGAGGATCTGGCCGGGGCGGAACGGAACTTGAGCGCTCAATAGCGGACCTGTCCGGCTTTGGACTTGCGGTTGTCTCTGACATGACACAGTCTTGCGCGCATGAAACACAGATTGTTGACGATATTGGGTTTAGGTCTTGTCGCGTTTCTCGCCGGATGCGGCGAGGACGAGCCCCAGGGACCCCCAAAATCTGAGATCTACATCGACAATCAGAGCTCGACCGAGGCCAGTGTCCGCATCAAGTTCTGGACCAAGGAATATACCGCCGTCAGCGCCGGCGACAGCGCGACGATCGCGTTCGAGAATCCGGACAAGATGAACATCGTCCAGGTCGAAGCCAAGACCCGCAAGCAATGGGACGACTGCTGGGTCACGCTGAATGTCGGTCAGACCCTGGTCGTGTTCGATGCGACGGAGCGCATCGGCTGCCGGACTGAGTGAGGCGGAAGCCCGTCAGCCTGCTGTCAGCAGGACCGCCCGACCGTATTTTCTGAAGGCGCGCGCGCCGGCCCCCTCCATGACGGATTTAAAGCAGGTCTCTGTATCGGTGACCATGAAGCCGGCAAGACGGTCGACGCGGTGCTGGAACAGGCCGGGACAGAGCGGCGTTCCGGGTCCGACCAGCGTGATTGCGCAATCCGGACGCGCAAGGGCGAGAAGGCCGTCGATCGATCCGTTCACCAAAGTGGTGGCGGTGACGATCAGCCGATCTGCGCCCGGGATGATGTCCGGTGCGCGCTCGGCCGGAATATCGTCGGGGCCGGGCCGTTTCTCGAGCACTAGCGCGTGGGGTATTTTTCGCTCCAGACCGGGAAACCGGCCGATCACCACAACCTGCTCATCGGGCTCGGCCGACAGCCCATCAGTCGCCTCGGATATCAGGCTGGCACCCGTATCCGCAGCCGCGGCCGACCAATGGGCATTGCAGGCCGCGATTCCGATGGCCCGTTCATAAAGGTTGGAGGACAGCGCCATCGGTGCGAGTGCGGATAGGGCGCGTCCGCCGAAGGTCCCCGTGTCCGGAGTTGTCCAGGCGTCGGCGGCTTTGGAAGGTGATGAGGCCAAGCCCAGAACCGGTCCGCTTGGGTACAATCCCTCGACCGCGGTCCAGTTGAAGCCCACGACGATTCGTCCGGATCGAATGTCTGAGACACCGGTTGTGACGGGAACCAAAAAGCTCATCTGGGCGCCGAGAGCGACGTCAGGACCCGGCCTCGCGCTCATCAACGGCGTCGAGAGAGACCCGGTCTGTATTGATCAACTGCTTGCCGGCATTCTCGAAATTCACCGTGACCCGAGGACCGATGATCGTCTGGATCTGCCCGACACCCCATTCGGGTTTTCCGTCAAGCGTTACAAACGACCCGGGGCTCAGATATTCGGACATCGCCACCTCCGCATGCGCAGCCGAGCACTTCGGCAAACTGTAGATATGCTAACAATCCTTTTTCGCGCGTGCGAGAAGAATGCCGTGTTCGACCGATTGTTTCGCGGCGGGTGGCGGAAAACCGAAGTTTCCGGTTGCTCAAGGTGGCCTGATCGCTGCATCTCTGAGGGCCAAAGTTTGATAATGTCTGTCCGATTCGCAAGAACCGCATCCGGGAATCCTGATCGGACGGGCAGGGACGGCGGAGCATCGACGCCCGGAACCGGCTACCGAGAGGCCTTGGACATGAGCGGAAATGGGACCGATCAGATCATCACTCTAGAGCACCTGGACTTGTTGTTGTCGAAGGTCTTTCACGATCTGATCTCGCCGGTTTCGGCCGCCAGGAACGGGTTGGAGCTGGTCCGCGAGTTTTCGGGAGACGAGGTGGGCGGCGACGCGATCGAACTGGTCGAACAGAGCGTCGGACAGGCGGCCGATCGTCTGACGTTTTTCCGGATGGCATTTGGCGGCGCCGGGTCGGGAGGAGGCTTGGATGCCCGGCTGGCGGCGCAACTGGCGAAAGACTATCTCGCGGGCCGCAAGATCGAGACCGATATCTCGAACTGGCCGGCAGATCCGCATCCGGACGGCGTGCTGAAGGTGGTTCTGCAGACAACCGCACTCGCGGCTGATTGCCTGCCGCGTGGCGGCCTCATCCGGGTGGCGGAACAGCCGGGCGGTTGCCGGGTCGTCGCGGAGGGCAGAGGCGCCGCCATTCCCGACAGCATGGTCGCAGCCCTGGAGACGTCGGTCGCGGACCAAGTCTCGCCGGAGACGGTCCTGGCGGACACTTTGCGGGTAACCGCGACCCGCTTCGCGGTCACGGTCGAGAGATCCGGCGACACGGGCTTCGTCTTGGGCTGGTAGGCTCGGCCGTTATGCCGCCCGCTCCACCGGATCCCGCAGAACGTAGCCCCGACCCCAAACGGTTTCGATGTAATTCGTTCCGCCGGTAGCGGTGGACAGCTTCTTGCGGAGCTTGCAGATGAACACGTCGATGATCTTCAGCTCCGGCTCGTCCATACCGCCGTAGAGATGATTGAGGAACATTTCCTTGGTCAATGTGGTCCCTTTGCGAAGGGACAGCAATTCCAGGATGCCGTATTCCTTGCCGGTCAGGTGAATCGGGGTGCCTTCCGCTTCGACAGTTCTCTGATCCAGATTGATGGTCAGCTTACCCGTGCGAATGATGGATTCCGAATGGCCTTGCGACCGCCGGACGATTGCCTGAATGCGTGCCAGAAGCTCGCGGCGGTCGAAGGGCTTCGTGACGTAGTCGTCGGCTCCGAAGCCGAGCCCCTTGATCTTCGCATCGAGCTCCGCCACCCCGGACAGGATCAGGATCGGGGTCTGAACGCGCGCGGCCCGCAGGCGGCGCAGCACCTCATACCCGTCCATGTCCGGCAACATGAGATCGAGGAGAATGATGTCGTAGTCGTAGAGCTGGCCGATCTCCAGGCCGTCCTCTCCATGCTCGGTCACGTCGACGACGAACGATTCCGCCTTCAACATCAACTCGATACTACGTGCCGTCGGTCCATCGTCTTCGACCAAGAGAACCCGCATCGTTTCCACTCCCGTTGCCGCTCGCGCTTAACACTTCAAGACCGCGCAATTCATGATGAGATAAGGTTAACAGCCTCCTTCTGAACGAAAGGTTAACCTGACAAGCATATTCGTTAAATTTAGGCCGTATGATACATTTGCTCAGACATTCAAACATATGGCCGCGATCTCCAAGGCCTTTTATCGGGAGTTCGGTTTTGGCGACCCTTCTGCGACACCTCGCCAATGAGATTGAAAAAGTCCAGGACGTCCGGGTTTACGGACGTGTGACGGCGGTTTTGGGCATGATGGTCGAAATCGGCGGCGTGGAGCGGGCGCTTTCCATCGGCGATCGCTGTTTCGTTCAGGCGCGCGGCAACCGTCTGATCGCCTGCGAGGTTGTCGGCTTTCGGGATGGTCGGGCGCTGGCAATGCCGTTCAACGCGGTTGAAGGCGTTGGTATCGGGTCGCGGGCCTTGATCTCGGACGCCCAGCCGGTGGTGTATCCGGATAACAATTGGCTTGGACGGGTGGTGGACGCGATGGGCCGCCCAGTTGACGGTAAGGGGCCGCTGTCCGACGGGATCGTCGCCTATCCGTTTCGCGCCCCTCCGCCGCCGGCGCATACCAGACGCCGGGTCGGTGAGAAGCTGGATATCGGCGTACGCGCAATCAATCAGTTCCTGACGATCTGCCGGGGACAGCGCATGGGTATCTTCGCTGGGTCCGGCGTCGGGAAATCCATGCTGATGGCGATGTTGGCGCGGTTCGCCCGGGCCGACGTCTTTGTGATCGGACTGATCGGTGAGCGAGGCCGTGAGGTTCAGGAGTTCATCCAGGACTACTTGGGCGAGGACGGGATGTCGCGCTCGGTCGTCGTGGTCGCCACCTCCGATGAAAGTCCCCTGATGCGGCGTCAGGCGGCGTATCTCACCCTCTCGGTCGCCGAACGGTTCCGGGATGAAGGCAAGCAGGTCGTCTGCATGATGGATTCGGTCACGCGTTTCGCGATGGCCCAACGTGAGATCGGCCTGGCGAGCGGGGAGCCGCCGGCGTCCAAGGGCTACACGCCGACAGTGTTCGCCGAACTTCCCAGATTGCTGGAACGGGCCGGCCCCGGCGCCGATGAGGGATCGATCACCGGTCTGTTCACGGTCCTGGTCGAAGGCGATGACCACAATGAGCCGATCTCGGATGCGGTTCGGGGTATTCTGGACGGGCACATTGTGCTGGACCGGTCGATCGCCGATCGAGGCCGCTATCCCGCGATCAATATCCTGCGGTCGGTCAGCCGCATGATGCCGGACTGCAATTCGGCGGAAGAGAACGTTCTGATCCGTCGGGCGCGTGCCCTAATGGCCACATACGAGGATATGGCCGAGATGATTCGACTTGGTGCCTATCGCAAAGGCAGCGACCAGCTTGTTGATGAGTCGATCCTCTATCACGAGCCCCTGGAAGCGTTCCTGTCCCAGCAGAAGGATGAGCTTGCCGATATGGACGAGGGCTTTGCGACCCTGGCGGATATTCTGGGCCAGGGCGCCGAGCCGGCCGATGCGACGGTCTAGATGCGATAACCGACCGTGAAACCCTTCGACACTCTGATCCGTCTGTCCGAACAGCAGCTTGACGAGAAGCGGCGCCGGTTGGCGGCGCTGGAGGATCGGCTGGATGGCGCGCGCGCGCAACGCCAAGCGATCGAAGACGAACTGGAGCGGGAACAAGGCCTGGCCACCGAGGACTCGAGTGCACTCTTCGCCTACGGCCCTTATGCGGCCGAGGTGATCCGACGCCGCGAGCGGGCGGACGCCCTGATCGCGGCGGTGGAACGGGAAGCCGAGGCGGCGCGTGACGAAGTCCGCACGGCGTTCGCCGAACTGAAGCGCTACCAGATCACGCACGACAAGAAACTGGCCGAACTGGCGAAGTCTCGTGCGGCCAAGGAGCAGATCGAACTCGACGAGATCGCCCAACAGCTCGACCGCCGAAAGGACGACCGGCTTTAGCGGTGTGCTTCTGGTGGTGTCGGTCGGGATTGCCCCGGTCGGACGCGCGGCCTAGCATTGGGTGCGCATTCGCGCATCGCCTTCGTTCCTATTCCCCGCTCAGGATCCCGATATGCCGATCATCAACAGAATCGCCGAATTTCATGCCGACATGACCAAATGGCGTCGGGACATGCATGCGCACCCGGAGACCGCGTTCGAGGAAATATGGACCTCCGACTACATCAACGGGCGACTGGAGGAAATCGGGGTCGATACGATTGAACGCGGAATCGCGAAGACCGGTATCGTCGCTACCATCAAAGGTCGGGGCGACAGTGGGCGAGCGATCGGGTTGCGCGCCGATTTCGACGCGTTGGACATTCTCGAGGATACCGGTGCGCCCCATGCATCCACGATCCCGGGAAAGATGCATGCCTGCGGTCATGACGGGCACACATCAATGCTGCTCGGCGCTGCCAAGTATCTGGCCGAAACCCGCAATTTCGACGGTGACGTGGTGCTGATCTTCCAGCCGGCCGAGGAGAACGAGGGCGGTGGCCGGGTGATGGTGGAGGAGGGGCTTTTCGACCGGTATCCGGTGGATGCCGTCTACGGCATGCACAACCGCCCGGGGCTGGAGGTCGGGAAGATGTGTATGCGCGCCGGTCCTGCCATGGCCGGTTTCGATATTTTCGAGATCACCATCCACGGCTATGGCGGGCATGCTGCCCGACCGCACACCACAGTGGATCCGATCGTCATCCAGGCGCAGATCGTCAACGCACTGCAGACCATCGCCAGCCGAACGACCGATCCTCTGGAGAGCGTGGTGGTGTCGATCACGCAGGTCCATGGCGGTGACACCTGGAACGTGATCCCGCAGAAGGTCGTGTTGCGTGGCACGGTGCGGGCGTTCAAGACCGAAATTCAGGATCGGACCGAAACTGCAATGCTCAAGCTCTGCACCAATGTGGCAGCGGCCTTCGCTGCGACCGTCGACGTGCGATACGAGCGGCGGTATCCGCCGCTGATCAATGATGAGAATCATATCGATCTGTGCGCCGACGTGGCGCGGGACCTGGTCGGCGAAAGTAATGTCGACACCAATTCGGCCCCGGTCATGGGATCCGAAGATTTTGCGTTCATGCTCCAGGAAATGCCGGGAGCTTACGTCAATCTCGGCAACGGTGTCGGTGAGAATGGTGGCGTGTTCGTCCACAATCCCGGCTACGATTTCAACGACGAGGCCCTGCCGGTCGGCGCCTCCTATTGGGCCCGGTTGGTGGAGACGGTTCTGAAGCGGTCGGCGTGAGGCGGAAGCGGGACGGCGTCAACGGACGCCGTCAGTCGTCCGTGGTCGCGGAGTCTGCGGTTCCGCGGGTTCCGTCGTCCTCACGCCGGTAAAGTCGCCCCATCAGTTGGCCCAATGCGTTGTGCAGGTTGCGCGCGGCGGAACGGGAGAGGATCAGGCGTCCGACAACCGCATGTTCGAGTTCGTTCCCATCCGGGCTGGTGTGGATATTCACCAGGTTCATCCGGACGATCCCGTCGCGCACGGTGGCACCGATCACGCCGTCGACGAAAATATCCCGGCAGTCCGGATTGACGGTGATCTTAACGTCGCTCTGCGGGTCTTGCTGATCGCTCATTATAGTCCCCAAAATCTGATGCGTTGCGGGCAGTCTCGTGCGTCATGGCCGACTTCGCAGAAGCGGGAATCGGTATGTATTGTATTTTAGACGAGTTCTCGTATTAAGCCATCGGCTTATGCCATCTTGAGATGGTGTCCGCCATCGACCGGCAAGCACACCCCGTTGATGTACCTGGCCTCGTCGGATGCCAGGAACAGTGCGGCATGAGCCACGTCCCAGGCGTCGCCCATTCGCCCGGTCGGTGATTTCTCATGCCGCGCACGCAGCATCTCCTCCTCGTTCTCGTATTGACCGACGATCTGCTGCCGGATCAGGGGCGTGTCCATCAGGCCCGGCATGATGACATTCGCACGAATGCCCTGCTGGGCGTACTGGATCGCCAGACCGCAGGTGAACTGGTTCAGCGCGCCCTTGCTGGCGTAGTAGGACGCGTAGGGGTAGCCGCTCCACCGGATCGCCGCGATCGAGGAGACGTTGACGATAGCGCCGGAGCCCTGCTCAAGCATGATCGGAAGCACGTGTTTGCAGGTGAGGAAGGCCCCGGTGAGGTTGATGTCCATCACCCGATGCCACTTCTCTTCCGAGAGCTCGATCGGACCGCCCATCTCGGCGATGCCCACATTGTTGTGCAGCACGTCGATCCGACGCCAATGGGACAGGGCCGACTCCGCGACAGCTTTGACCTGAGCGGATTTGGTCACGTCGCAGGCGACGGCAAGCGCGGTCCCGCCTTCGCCCTTGATGATGCCGGCGGTCTCTTCCGCGGCGGCGAGGTTGATATCGCCGCAGAGCACCCTGGCCCCGGCGCGGGCGAACAGGACCGCCGTGGCCTTGCCGTTACCCCAACCCGGTCCCGACAATCCCGCGCCCATCACCACCGCAACCCTGCCCTTGAGCCGGTCCGAACCCGGGCTGCCCGCCTGATCCGTCATCTTTGTGTCCTCTCCTGAAGATGATCCGGTGAGGTGTCGATTCACGATCACCCTCTTGCTTTGCTGACGATTTTGCGGGAGCGGCCGGGGGGATACAATGCACGCCACTGCGCCCGCGACCGTCACCCAGGAATACCGACCGGTGTTTGGCCCCAGTTCCGGCTTCTCGAAACTCAATGCGGCCTGGCGGCCGCCTGTGCTTGCGGCGGTCTGGCTGTCCGCCGTCGTCCTGCTTTGGGTGGACTGGCCGGCGCTGCACACGCTGGCGGCGGTCACGCTGGGGCTGATCGCGGCGTTGTCCCTAACCGACGCCCGAAAGGAGACCCTTGTCGTCGTCGCGGTCATCGTCGCTCTTATCGGTCTCTTGCTGTGGAGCGGGGCGGCGGCCGACGAGGTGGTGCGTGGGTTGGACCGCTCGCTGATCTTCGCCGCCCTGCTGCCGACGCTGGCGATGACCCGATCGGTCGCGCGCGGGCTGTCCGGTGTTCTGATGGCCCAGGACCGGATTGCGAAGCTTCCGAGGGCTTGGGCGGGGGTCGGGCTGCTGTTCGGCGGTCACGCCTTCGGCTACGTGCTGAACACCGGGTCCTTCGCGCTGATGTCGTCGATCATTCCGGATGACAGCCCGGAGGACGATCGTCGGGCCGCAGCGCTCGCCACCTTGCGGGGGATGAATACCACCGCGTTCTACTCGCCGTTCTTCGTGGGGTTCGCGGTCGCCTATACCTACTTTCCGGCAGTGCCGGTCTGGCAGGTCTTCGTTTTGGGAGGCGGGCTCGCCGTGGTCGGCCTTCTGGTCGGATTGCTGCTCTACGCGCGCCCGCTCAGTTGGGCGGGACTGCAGGCGGGGCTGGGCTGTCTGGCGCCGGTGATTCCTCCGATGGGCGGAGCGGTCGTGCTGGTGGTGATCGCCAGCCATCTGCTGCCGATCTCGACCCTGGGTGGCGTGCTGATGGTGATGCCGGTTCTGGCGGCGCTGCACGTTCTGTCGCGCCCGCACCGGCTGCGTCCGGTCCTCGCCGACACCCGCCAGGCGATGGCGGGCATGGGGGACGATCTGGCCGTGATCTCGGCCGCCATGGTGCTGGGGACCCTGGCGGAGAGCGCGCCGTCGATCCGCGAGGTCGTTTCCCCCTGGATCGCCGGCCACATGCCGCCCTGGGCGGCTGTCGGAGCCACGGTCGGCGTCATGGTCGGATTCGCGATCGCCGGGCTGCACCCGATGATCACCGGGACCGTGATGATGGCCAGCCTGGCCGGCTCCGGTCTCGCGATCGCCGACTTGCCGCTGATGATCGCGATGATGTTCGGCTGGGGCATGGGGGCGATGAACTCGATCAGTTCCCTCTCGGTGATCACGGCCGCGCAGATGTTCCGGGTAAGTCCGATGGGCTTGGCGTTCGGCCCCAACTTGATTTACGCCGCCGTCTTGGGAACCATCGTGGTGCTGGTCCTGACCGGGGTGAACGCGGTGATTGTCGGCGGCTGAGCCGGTGATGTTTCGCCCTCGACTCGGTTTCAATTCCTATATCCAGCGACAGAGAGGTGTCCCATGGTCGACCCGCGCTACGAACCCGTTGATGCCACGAAAGTGCCCCGGTTCTCCGATATCGCGACGTTTCTGCGCACCCGACGGGTCGAGATGAACGACGACATTGATATCGGGCTGGTCGGCGTGCCGTTCGACATCGGCCTGAACTATCGCAGCGGCCCCCGCGAGGCGCCGGGTGCCGTCCGGCAGGCCAGCCGGATCATCCGGCAGGTTCATCCGACTTCCGGGATACAGCCCTACAAACTCTGCAATATCGCCGATCTGGGCGACGCGCCAGTCAATCCGCTGAACAAAGACGAAAGCATCGAAACCATCGAGGCGTTCTTCGCCGATCTGAAGGCCCACAGGATCCGACCGATCGCGATCGGCGGGGATCACACGATTCCGACCCCGATTCTGCGCGGACTGGCGCGGGAGGAACCGGTCGGGATCCTGCAGATCGATAGTCACGCCGACACCCTGGACGAGCTGTGCGGCACCAAGGTGAACCACGCCACTTTCATGCGGCGCGGTTTGGAGGAGGGGCTGATCGACCCGAAGCGGGTGGTCCAGCTTGGCCTGCGCGGCTCCCGGTTCAGCCCGGATGACATCGCGTTCGGCTACGACGCCGGTTTCACCATCATCACCTTCGACGAGTTCGAGGAGATGGGCAGGGCCGCCGCGATCGCGAAAATTCGGGAGGTGATCGGCCTTGGTCGCACCTACATGACGATCGATATCGACGGCCTCGATCCATCGTTCTGCCCGGGCACGCCGGTGCCGGAGATCGGAGGACTCACCCCGCGCGACGCGCAGGTCATCATCCGCTCGCTGCGGGGCGTGGATCTGATCGGCGCGGATATATCGGAGGTGGCGCCCTGCTACGACCCGACCGGCATAACCTCGGTCACGGCGGCCAATCTGATGTTCGAGCTCCTCTGCGTGATCGCGGAGAAGATCGGCGGCGGTCGCTAGGGCAGATCGGCCTTGAAAATTACCACGGGGTTTGCGGGGCGAGCGCAAGCGATCATCGATCTGTGCGCGGCAACCTTCACTGCATCGGAAGGGGCAGAGGAGGGCGGACGGATTGGCGGCCTGGTTCGCGATCTTCTGGCAGATACGCCCGCGGCCGAGATCCGTGTGTTTTGTGCCGAGGATCAAGGCCAGGTTGTCGCTGCGGCAGTCTTCACGCGCCTGCGCTACTCGGAGGACCCACACAATGTGGTCCTGCTCTCGCCGATGGCGGTGGCGACCGAGCGTCAGCGCCAAGGTGTCGGGCGGACCCTGCTTGGCTCCGCGCTGGCGGCCTTGCGTTCCGAGGGTGTCGAGGTCGTAATCACCTCCGGCGATCCGGACTATTACGTACAGGTCGGGTTCCTGCCGATCACCGAGGTTCAGGCCCGGGCACCGCTTCCGCTCAGCTTGCACCACGGCTGGATCGGGCAGTCCCTGACCGATCGGTGAATGCCCGATCTTATGGGGTCTTCGGCATGCGTGCCCGCCCTGAGCCGGTCCGATCTGTGGTGACGCCCATGAATGAACTGTGCGCCGCCGCTCCGACCTCGGTGCCGCCTGTTTCATGGCCCACAGGGATCAGAGCCTATGACCGGGGCCGCTAAAACAGCAGTCCGAAGTAGAGGTACGCCGCCCGCCGCCCTCGGTCGCCCTGGCCCAGTGCAAAATAGGCCGCGCTGAGTGGGTTATCGGCACCCAGGAACAGGCTGAACCGGCTGCCCTTCCGGAGCGGGTGCTTGGCTGGCCGCGTGGGCGTCTACCGGCAGCCCTGCGGCGAGCAAGACGGCCAAGACCAGAAGGTAGCGGGCGCAGCGCAGCAATCCGCGCGTCGATGGACGAAGACTCATGTGATCCATCCCCCGGAGACCAGCCGGCGAAAAGCGACCGTCGATGCCCGTTTCAAACTCGGCGAAGGCGGTAGGGTAGCCGAAACGAGAACCTTGTCTGAAATAGTCAACAGAGCTGTAAAGGCGCCCGCATTTCCGGCGCCGGTCCGATCCACATTGCCCGACCGCCCCTGTGACCCGTATGGTGCGCCATTGTTCCAGACAAAGCGCCGGCGGACCTTTCCATGCAGACCGATTTCACCCTGGCTCAGCTCGCCGACCCGGACATCGCGGAGGCGAATAAAATCCTGCGGTCCTGTGTCCATTGCGGGTTCTGCACGGCCACCTGTCCGACCTATGTCTTGTTGGGGGACGAACTCGACAGCCCGCGCGGTCGGATTTACCTGATCAAGGACATGCTGGAGAACGACAGGCCGGCCGGTCCCCAAGAGGTCAAGCATATCGACCGCTGTCTGTCGTGCCTGTCCTGCATGAGCACCTGTCCATCCGGCGTGCACTACATGCATTTGGTGGACCACGCCCGCACCCATATCCAGCGCACCTATCGCCGCCCGTTCCTGGACCGGGTGTTGCGCAAGGCCCTGGCGATGCTGCTGCCCTATCCGGGCAGATTCCGGCTGGCCCTGGCTGGGGCCTGGTTCGCCCGACCGCTGGCGCCTCTTGCCGGAAATCTGATGGGAGGGCGGCTGAAGGCGATGCTGGCCCTGGCACCCAGACGGGTGCCTCCGCGCTCCAATCTCGATCGGTCGGGGGTTTTCGCGGCGGAGGGAGTCAGGAAGGCGCGGGTGGCGCTGCTCGCCGGATGCGCCCAGCGGGTCCTGGACCCGGAGATCAATGACGCGACCATCCGCCTGCTGACCCGTGTCGGGGTCGAGGTGGTGGTGCCGCCTGCCGCCGGCTGCTGCGGCTCGCTGACCCATCACATGGGTATGGAGCAAGAGGCCCATGCGTCGGTCAGGGCCAATGTGGACGCCTGGACTGCGGAGATCGAGGGCGACGGCCTGGATGCCATCATCGTCAACACTTCAGGCTGCGGGACCACGGTCAAGGATTACGGGTTCATGCTGCGCGACGATGCGGCCTATGCCGGCAAGGCTGCCAAGGTGGCGGGGCTGACCAAGGACATCACGGAGTTTCTGGACGGCTTCGGCGTGCCGGCGCCTACCATCGTCACCGGGCACCGCGTGACCTATCATTCCGCCTGTTCGATGCAGCATGGTCAGAAGATCAAGGCTTTGCCGCAGTCCTTGTTGCGGACGCTAGGCTTCGAGGTGCGGGACGTGCCGGAAAGCCATCTCTGCTGCGGTTCAGCCGGGACCTACAATCTGCTGCAGCCGAAGATCGCGACGCGTCTGCGCGACCGTAAGGTCGAGAATATCTCGGCCACGACGCCCCAGATCATCGCGGCGGGCAATATCGGCTGTCTGACCCAGATCAGCGCGGGTATCGAAGCCACCGGACAGACCGTGCCAGCCGTTCACACGGTACAACTGATCGACTGGGCGACCGGCGGCCCGATGCCGTCGGCGCTCGCCAGTCGCAGCTCGGAGGCCGCCTGACCATGCGGAACCCGCTCGCCATGCTCGTTTTGACCGTGCTGCTGACGGCCTGTTTCCAGGAGACCAAGGACGATCTGATCCAGAAGGCCGAGGGAGTGCAGAGCAAGCAGCAGCTCCGAGAGCTGCTCGGGAATCCGGACGGGGTCGACAAACTCGGTCCGATCGAGAAATGGACCTATACGGCGCGGGACGGCACCGTAATTTTTCCGATCATCGCCGACAAGGTCGGCCCCAGCATGACCGGCCCCAAGCAGACCGGCCAGTAACCGGGGCCGCGGATCAGCCCATGCGGAACCGGACCGGCTCGCCCGTCGGCGTACCGAGCACTTCGTCGTCCCGCATGACGATGGTGCCGCGCACGATCGTGCCTTTCGGCCAGCCGCGCACCGTGGTTCCCGCGAACGGGGTCCACCCGCATTTGCTGGCAATCCAGTCGTCGGTGATTTCCCGCTGCGCACCCAGATCCACCAGCGCGAAATCGGCGTCGTAGCCCATGGCGATGCGGCCTTTTCCGGCAATTCCAAATATCCGTTGCGGACCGGCCGAGGTCAGGTCGACCAGACGGGCCAATGTCAGTCGGCCCTGCGACATGTGATCCAGCAGCAACGGCAGCAGGGTCTGCACGCCCGGCATGCCGGAGGGGCTGGACGGATAGTCCCGCTGTTTCTCCTCCAGGGTATGGGGCGCGTGGTCGGAGCCGATAACGTCGACGGTCCCATCCGCGATCGCCTGCCAAATTGCGGCCCGATGCCGCTCGTCGCGAACTGGCGGGTTCATCTGGGCCCGCGTACCCAGCCGCTCATAGCAGTCCGGGGCGGCCAGCGTCAGATGGTTCAGGGTGGTCTCGACCGTCACCGTGTCCTTGTAGTGAGCCAGCAATTCCATCTCCTCGGCGGAGGTCACGTGCAGTACGTGAACCGGCCGCCCGGTTTCCCGCGACATCTCAGCGATCCGCCGTGAGGCGATGACGGCGGTCTCCACGTCCCGCCAGATCGGATGGGCGCGCGGATGGGCGGTTTCCTTGGCGATGTGCTGGCGCTCCCGAAGACGGTCCTCATCCTCCGCATGGATCGAGATCCGCCGTCGGCCGTTGCGTAGGATCGCGCGCAGGATCTCCTCCCGCTCGACCAGCAGAGAGCCGGTCGACGATCCCATGAAGATCTTCACTCCGGCGCAGCCCGGAAGCTGTTCCAGCCTGTCGAGCTTGTCGACATTCTCCTCGGCCCCGCCGATGAAATAGGCGTGATCGCACCACGCGCTCGCCTTCGAGCGGGCCAGCTTATCGTTCAGGGCCGCTTCGTCGATGGTGGACGGGGAGGTGTTCGGCATTTCGAAGAACGCCGTGACCCCGCCCATCACCGCCGCCTTAGAGCCGTGCGCGATGTCTTCCTTGTGCTCGAGGCCGGGCTCTCGGAAATGCACCTGGCTGTCGATCACGCCCGGCAGGACCACCAGACCGGACGCCTCGAAGACCTCTGCGGATTTGGCGGCCGCAAGGTCTCCCAATGCGGCAATCTTGCCGCCTCGCACGCCGATATCCATCTCCGAGGGACCGGACGGTGTCACCACCATGCCGCCGCGCACCACCAGATCGAAACTGTCCGTCATTATCTCTCGAGCCTCTCGGTTAGAGCTTCTTGTCTGCGAGTTCCCTCCGTAGCGCGTCGATGCGCTCCTTGGAAGGCAGGTGGGGATGGATTTCCAGCGCCGCATCGAACGCTTTGAGGGCCGCCGGCTTATCGCCTTTCGCCAAATTGATTAGTCCCAGTCCCGAGAGTGCGCCGAAATGCCGTGGCTCGAGTGCAATCGTGCGTTGAATGTCCAGAGCCGACCGGTCCAAGTCTCCCAGCATGTAGAAAACCGTCGCTCGCTTGTTCCAGCCTTCCGCGAATTCCGGCTCAAGTCTGGTCACCTTGTCGAAGGCTTCGAGCGCGTCGTTGACCCGTCCGGTCGACATGGCTTCGATCCCATCCCGCAGAACAAAGCCGCTTTCGGAGCCGGCCGGAGGGATGTGCCAGATCGTCCAGATCTGGTTCTCCAGCATCTTCGAGGTTTCCTGGGTATCGGAAAGTTTCAGGGCGCTGAACAGAACGTCCAGGCGCGGATCCTTCTGATCGGCCGAAACCTGCGTCGACAACCCTGCAATGAATATCGAAAAGATGGACAAGGTGAAAATAACAGCTTTTGGTAATGTAATCTTAAGGATACCAAGAGCATGTATTTTCTTCAAAAAACAATCGGAGGTTATCATGTCCTACTCCACTGGATCCGAGGGTCGCGAGCCTGAGGCGGTGTCCGAGGGGGAGGGTGCCTGGGACGGGGCGGTCCTGTCGCAAGGCCGGCCCCGCCGGCTGGGCATTGGTGGGCGCCTCTATCTGGCGTTCGGCGTCCTTTCGATCCTGACAGTGGGCGCATGCAGCCTCGCAGCCTATGGTCTCTACAATCTAGGGCAATCCCTTGCCAACGTCACCGACCAAGCGATCCCGTCGATGACCGCGAGCCTGGAGATGTCGGCATTGGCGTCTCAACTGGCTGCGACGGCTCCGGGAATGGTGGCGGCATCCGATCAGGAAGGCATGGAATCTGTCGAAGCAGCTATCGAGGCAGGTCTCGCCGGCATCGAGGAGCGACGCCAGGCCCTGTCGGGGGTTGACGCCGAGGCGGCTGACCGGATCGGCGCCCTGCGGATTCAGATGGCGCAAAGTCTTATTTCTCTCCAGGACGCGGTGGTTGATCGGAATCAGGCGGGTGCCGCCGTTCAGACAGCGATGGACCGGGTCATCGTCAGCCATGCGACGTTCCTGTCGACCGCTGTTCCGATGGTTCAGTCCGTGAAGCAGCAGGTCAACGAGTCGGGAGACCAGACGGTCGAGACCGCCATCGAGACCGTCAATGCGCTGATCGAGCGCGAAGTTGCGACCCTGCGCGCGGCCCTCGAGATCTCCGCCAACGGGCAGCGGATGCTGGCGGTCATCGGCCGTTCGGCTCAAATCCGTGAACCAGATGTGCTGGTCGAGACAGAACAGGCTTTCGGAGAAACAGCGGTCCAGACCTCTCAACTGGTCAAGCAGCTTCCCGATACCACGAGCGGCGAGGCCCTGAGCGCCCTAGCCCAGTCGGTCATGAAGCTCGGCGTGGGGGAGATGTCGGCCTTTGCGATACGAGCGGGCGAGCTCAACTGGGACGACCTGACTGTCAACGAATATGAAGACGTGAAAAAGGCTCGTGCCGAACTCGATGCGGCGCTGGTGGAGTTGTCGGATGCGTTCGAACGGGCGGTCACGCCTGTCGTCGAGGGAGCGCGGATCAATCTGGTAACCGGGTCCACCGACCTGTCGGATAATCTGGAAGTCGGGATCTACAATCTGGTGGAACAGGATGTCACCTCGCTGCGTCTGGTGCTCGAGGCGCTTGCCGAGGCAAATCGTGCGATCGGGATTCTGGGGTTGGCCGCGACCGCCCCGGACGAGGCGCGTCTGGAGGGTCAGATCGGCGAATTCATGGACTCGGCTGAAAAGCTGTTTTTACTGGGCTCCTCGCTGAAATCGAAACCCGCGCTGGCGAGTCTCGGGGAAGACCTCCAGGCTCTCGCCAATCTGGGCGAGGGGGAAGACGGGGTCTTCGCGACCCAGCGCGCGCGCCTTTAATCCGACGTTCAGGCGCAAGCCGCGTTGCTGGATGCACGAAAGATCGCCGAGGCCTTCCAGGACGAGGTTACCGTACTGGTTGACTCAACGGTCGCGCGCACTGATTCGGACTCGGCCGTGGCTGCCGATGAGATACTGCGTAATATCCAAATGCTCGGCCTGATCGCTTTGGCCAGTGCAGTGATCTGCGTCCTGATCATCTGGCTCGTCGTGAAACGTCAGGTGATCGCTCGTATGGTCGGGCTGGCCGGCGTAATGACCGAACTGGCCGGGGGGAATACGGACGTCGAAGTGGATACCTCCGGTGCCGACGAACTGACTGAGATGGCCGAAACCGTCGAAGTGTTCCGCACCAATGCACAGCAAGTCGAACGGCTGCGTGCCGACCAGTTGGAGGCGGAGAAACGTGCCTCCGAGGAACGCCAGACCCAGCGGATCGAACTGGCGGCCGATTTCGAGAACCGGGTCCAGTCGATCATCGACCGGGTTGGTTCTGCCGCCCACCAGATGCAGGACACCGCGCAGGCGCTGGCTCAGGGCGCCGACGAGGTTCGGACTCGCTCTCAGAACGGTGTCACCAGTGCAGAGCAGACCGCGACCAACGTGCAGACCGTCGCCTCGGCGGCGGAGGAACTGTCGGCGTCGATCCGGGAGATCTCCGACAAGATCGCGCAATCCTCCACGCAGGCGCGGCGCGCCAATGAAGAAGCTTCGCAGACCCAGGCCCGTGTAGAAGCGCTCGACAAAGTGGCCAGCAAGATCGATACGGTCGTGACCCTGATCAGCGATATCGCAGAGCAGACCAACCTGCTGGCCCTGAACGCCACGATTGAAGCGGCTCGGGCCGGAGAAGCGGGGCGCGGTTTCGCGGTCGTCGCCGCCGAGGTCAAGAACCTGGCGGGCCAGACCGCGAAGGCGACGGAGGAGATCACCGGCCAGGTCAAGATGGTCCAGGAGGGGGTGAAGGAGGCCGTCGGTGCGATGCGGAACATCACCGACGCGATCGGCGAGATCGACAGCAATGTGACCGCCATCGCGGGTGCGGTCGAAGAGCAGGGGGCTTCAACCGACGAGATCGCCCGCTCCACCCAGGATGCCGCCTCCGGGACCAGCGAGGTCACCGAGACCATTACCGGCGTGTCCCGGGTGGCCAACGACGCCGGCGGTCAGGCCGAAGCGGTTCTGACGGCGGCCCGGGAGCTGGCGGGCGAGGCGGGCACCCTCGACCGGGAGGTCAAGGCCTTCCTCGACCAGGTGCGGTCCGGCGGCAGATAGCTGCGATGCAAGATGACGGAGGCTCTTGTGACCTCACGTCATCTTGCGCGCGCCGGGCCGGTGGCCAAATATGCGGTCATCCAATTCGAGACGTGGTGATCGAGGAGAGCTGTCATGACCGCCTGTATCGTCGGCTGGGCGCATTTGCCGTTCGGAAAGAAAGAGGGCGAGGACGCCGAAAGCATGATCGTGCGGGTGGCCGCCGACGCTTTGGCCGATGCCGGACTGGAGCCGACTGAGATCGATGCGATCTATCTCGGTCACTTCAACGGCGGTTTCGAGAAACAGGACTTCACCGCCTCCCTGGTGCTGCAGGCCGATGACCGGTTTCGCTTCACCCCCGCCACCCGGGTCGAGAACGCGTGCGCCACCGGGTCGGCGGCCGTGCACCAGGGGATCCACCTGATCGAGGCGAAGAAGGCCAAGCGGGTGCTGGTGGTCGGGGTCGAGAAGATGACCGCGCTGCCGGGCAAGGAGATTGGCGAGACCCTGCTGAAGGCCAGCTACCTGAAAGAAGAGGCGGGTATCGATGGCGGGTTTGCCGGAGTGTTCGGTCAGATCGCGCAACAGTATTTCCAGCGCCACGGCGATCAGTCCGATGCACTCGCCCGGATCGCGGCCAAGAACCACAGGAACGGCGTCTCGAATCCTTATGCCCAGATGCGCAAGGATCTCGGCTACGAGTTCTGCCGCAATACCTCCGAGAAAAATCCGTTCGTGGCAGGCCCGCTCAAACGTACCGATTGCTCTCTGGTATCGGACGGCGCCGCCGCCATTGTGCTGAGCGACGTGGACACCGCCCTGTCGATGGACAAGGCGGTGGTGTTCCGGGCTGCAGCGCAGGCGAACGACTTCCTGCCGCTGTCGAAGCGCGACATCCTCAAGTTCGAAGGCTGTACTGCGGCTTGGCGGAAAGGTCTGGCCCAGGCGGGGATGAGCCTCGACGATCTCTCGCTGGTCGAGACCCACGACTGCTTCACCATCGCCGAGCTGATCGAGTACGAGGCGATGGGGCTCACCAAGGAAGGCGAGGGCGCACGCGCCATCCTCGAAGGCTGGACAGAGAAGGACGGCAAGCTGCCGATCAATCCGTCGGGCGGCTTGAAGTCCAAGGGGCATCCGATCGGTGCGACCGGCGTCTCAATGCATATCATGGCCTCCATGCAACTGCGCGGTGAGGCTGGCGACATGCAGATCAAGGGCGCGACTTCGGCCGGTATCTTCAATATGGGTGGGGCCGCTGTGGCAAACTTCGTCTCGATCCTGGAGCCGTTGCGGTAAGGCGCTCAGGCGCCAATGACACAGACGACCTACCGGATCCGGCTCGCGCGGCCCGACGATCTGCCGCGGCTGCCGGAAATCGACTCAATGGCGGATAGCCGCTTCGGGGCAACGTCCTATCGGGACGTACTTGAGGCGTTTCCCGCGGTCACTGTCGACCATCTGACAGAACTGCAGGACCAATGGCGGCTCTGGGTGGCGGCCGCAGAGCAGGACCGTCCGGTCGGCTTCGCGATGGTGAGCCTGGACGCGCCGGCTATCCTGCATCTCGACCTTGTCGCGGTCGATCCAAGCCATGCCGGACACCGGCTGGCATCCCGGCTGATCGCAGGGATCGACGCCTTCTGCGCGGGCAGGGGCCTCACGAAGATGACCCTTACCACCTTCCGCGACGTGCCCTGGAACGCGCCCTATTACGAACGCCTCGGCTTTCGGGAAATTGCCGATTCCGAGGCCGATGCCGACCCCTTTCTGGGTCCCCGCCTGCGCGACCAGGTGGCCAAAGGGTTGCCTCGCGAAAGCCGGATTGCAATGGTGCGGGACATGGGAACCCCCTTACGGGAGAGAGACGATGACCGAGACGTTCAAGGCCTACCTGTTGCGCGAGGACGAGAACCGAAAGGTATCCGGCGCCTTTGAGGATGTGCCCGTCGCTGATCTCCCCGAGGGCGATGTCACAGTCCGGGTTGCCTACACCACGGTGAACTACAAGGACGGCATGGTGATGGGCGGCATCGGCCGCTTGGTCCGTAGCTATCCGCACGTGCCAGGGGTCGATTTCTCGGGCGTCGTCGAGAGCTCTTCCCATGCTGGCTTCTCCAAGGGCGACGAGGTGGTGCTGACCGGCTGGCGGGTCGGTGAGATGCATTGGGGCGGCTATGGTGAACTGGCGCGGGTCTCCGGGGACTGGCTGGTGAAGCTGCCGGACGGACTCGATCTGGCCCGCGCGATGGCGCTTGGCACGGCGGGGTTCACGGCCGGTCTGGCGATCGACACGCTGGAGCGGCAGGGAATGTCCAAAGACGGTGGTGATGTGCTGGTCACGGGGGCCGCCGGTGGGGTCGGCAGTGTGGCGGTCGCCCTGTTGGCGGGGGCAGGGTATTCGGTGGCCGCGTCCACCGGACGGGCCGAGACCCGCGACTATCTCAAGGAACTCGGCGCGTCGGTGCTGATCGATCGGGCTGAGATCGGCGAAGCGCCGAGCCGCCCACTCGCCAAGGAACGCTTCCAGGCCGTGATCGACAATGTGGGCGGCGACACGCTCGCCAACGTCCTAACCCAGGTGAAGTATGGCGGATCGGTCGCAGCGGTCGGCCTCGCGGGTGGCAATGCCGTGTCCACCACGGTGCTGCCGTTCCTGCTGCGGGGGGTTAACATCCTGGGGATCGACAGCGTGATCTGTCCGACGGAGCGCCGCATCCCGGTCTGGGCACGGATCGCGGAAACCCTGCCCAAGGACAAACTCGACGCGATCAGTCACCGTCACGGCTTCGATGAACTGCCGGGACTGGGCAAGGCGATCCTCAAAGGCGAGGTGCAGGGCCGTGCCGTGGTCGAGATCGGCGGAGGCTGATCTCGACATTTCGTCGTGGTCAGTCGTCGTACTGGATCAGCGCCTCGAACGGGATGTCGAGCTTGTCGCGTCCCTTGAGGAAGGTCAGTTCCATGATGCAGGCACCGCCGACCACCTCGGCTTTGACCTTGCGCAGCAGGTTGACCGAGGCCTCAAGGGTGCCACCGGTGGCGAGCAGATCATCCAGGATCACGACGCGGGTCCCCGGAGTGACGGCGTCGTCCTGGATCTCGACCGTGTCGGTCCCGTATTCCAGGTCGTAGGTATAGGGCACGGTCTTGCCCGGCAGTTTGCCCTTCTTGCGGATCATGGTGAAGCCAAGCCCGAGTTCCAGCGCCAGCGGAGCGGCAGTCAGAAAGCCGCGGCTTTCAATGCCGGCGAGCACCTGGGGATTGAACTCCTTCACGATCTCGGCGAGCTGGTCGACCGTTGCCTTCCACGCCTGCGGATGCATCAGCAGGGTCGAAATGTCGTGGAACAGAATGCCGGGCTTCGGAAAGTCGGGCACCGAACGGATATGGTCCTTCAAATTCATGTGAGACTGTTCCCCAAGTGATCTGCCGCAGCGGCGTTGTGCCTTAAGTCCCTCGCTTTACGGCAATCTGCGCTGACGATCCACCCCGATGCGGCCGTCAGCCGCTATCGATTTTGTCGGTTCCACTGTATCGTTTCACGCAAGCGGGCGGCGCGGTGGAAGATAACCAGGAGCTGGAATGGCGACAGACGCGCTGATGATCGACGACACCGGCGGGGAATTGCGTCTGACTTTGGCCGGTCGCTGGACCCTCGACGCGGTGATGGCCGCCGACAGCAGATTGCGTGCCCTATCTACACACCCGGCGGGACGCGTGATCGTCGATGCCCATGGTCTGACCGGGATCGATAGCGCGGGGGCCTGGGCTTTGCGACGCACGCTCAATGCGTTTGAGGTGCGCGGCATCGAGGCCCGGCTCGAGGGGTTGTCTGAGACCTATCGGCCGATCCTGGAAAAGGCGTATCTGCCGGACCCGGCAGCCGAGATCGGACCACCAGAAGTGAACCCGCTGATCGCGGTTCTCGAACGGGCCGGGCGGGAAACCCTGAACGGGTTGCAGGTCGCGCGAAATCTGCTTGGATTTCTTGGCCTGGTGCTGACCTGGCTGGCCAGGGCGATCGTGCAGCCGGGACGCATTCGGTTCACTGCCGTGATCGCGCAGATTGAACGTACCGGTGTAAATGCGCTGCCGATTGTCGGTCTGCTGTGCTTTCTGGTGGGCGTAGTGCTCGCTTATATGGGCGCGCTGCAACTGGAGCGGTTCGGTGCCAAGCAGTTGACGGTCAACCTTGTGGGGGTCTCCGTACTGCGGGAGATCGGCATCCTGTTGACGGCGATCATCGTGGCTGGGCGATCCGGTAGCGCCTTTGCGGCGCAGATCGGCACCATGAAGGTCAACCAGGAGGTCGACGCGCTGGAAACGCTTGGCCTGTCGGCAATCGAGGTCCTGGTTCTGCCGCGGGTGATCGCGCTGATGATCGCTTTACCGGCATTGGCGGTCTTCGGCGATCTGATGGGCCTTATGGGCGGCGCGGTGGTCGCGATCTTTCTGCTGGATATGAGCTCTGCCCAATTCATGACCCAACTCGTGGGCGCGGTGTCGATCTGGGATTTCTCGACCGGACTTATCAAGGCGCCGATCTTCGCCTTGGTGATCGCCCTCGTCGGCTGTTACGACGGCTTGAATGTTACAGGCAGTGCGGAGAGCGTGGGCCAGCAGACCACCAGAGCGGTGGTGGAATCGATCTTCATCGTGATCGTCCTGGATGCGGCATTCGCCATAGCCTACGCGGAACTGGGGATTTGAGCATGTCGGACATCGAAGTTCTCGACCGACCCGGAGGGGCTGCAGCAGAGACACCGGCAATCCGGGTTCGGGGTCTGGTGACCCGCTTCGGCACGCAGACCATTCATGACGGGCTCGACTTCAGCGTTCGGCGGGGCGAGATCATCGGGATCGTCGGGGGATCCGGAACCGGTAAGACGGTGCTGATGCGGACCATCATAGGGTTGCAACGGCCCGCGGCGGGGGACATCGAATTGCTCGGGGAGACCATGGACTGGGACGGCAGGTCGACCCGTGAACTGGCGGGGCGCTTCGGCATGCTGTTCCAGGACGGGGCCCTGTTCAGTGCCTTGACGGTCGGCCAGAACATCCAGGTCCCGATGCGGGAGCTGGGCGGGTTTCCAAGCGAGCTGATGGACGAACTGGCCCGATTGAAAATCGAGATGGTCGGTCTGCCGCCGAATGCGTGCGGCAAGTTCCCGTCGCAATTGTCCGGCGGCATGAAAAAGCGCGCGGGCCTTGCGCGGGCTTTGGCCCTTGATCCGGACGTGGTTTTTCTGGATGAGCCGACAGCAGGACTCGATCCGATCGGAGCGTCCGATTTCGATCAGCTGATCCTGGACCTTCAGGCCGCTCTCGGCCTGACGGTTGTTATGGTTACGCATGATCTGGACAGTCTCGCACGCATCTGTGACCGGATCGCGGTTCTCCTGGATAAGAAGATGGTGGTTGGCACCATTGCCGAACTGGCGGCCAATCCTCACCCTTGGCTGCAATCCTATTTCCACGGACCCCGCGCGCGTGCCGCCTTTGAAGGGGATGCCGGGCACAAACCGACTGGGGACAATGTCTGATGGAAACCCGTGCCGGTTACGTGATCGTCGGTTTATTTGTCGTTGCTTTGTTCGTGGCTGCGGTGGGTGGCGCGATCTTGCTGGGCGATACTCAACTCGACCAGAAAACCA
>JANSYC010000057.1 GCA_024742605.1 Alphaproteobacteria bacterium
AGCAGAAACCCGACCCCCTTGAGCGCGTTCTTCGAGCCGGTCAGGATCGCCACCCATTTGAACAGACCGCCCTGATCGCCCGCAGCGACCACCGATTTGACCGCCGATTTCGAAGACATCTTGGTCAGGTCCTTGGCGACCCCGGACAGGGCCTGCGCCGCCATCACATAGGCCACCGACAGGGTCAGGGTCCACGCCGGGTCGGTCAGGGACAGCAGCAGCAGGGCCGCGATCTGGATCGCCAGTCCCGAGAACAGGGTGATCCGCAGGCCGAACCGGGCCCCGATCCAGCCCCCCACGGTATTGGTCACCACGCCCATCGCCTCGTACAGCAGGAACAGCAGCGCCAGATCCAGCGGGGTGAATCCGAGCCGGTGGAAATGCAGCAGCACCAGCATCCGCAGCGCGCCGTCGGTCAGCGTGAACGCCCAATAGGCCCCGGTGACGGTGGCGTAGTCCCGCAGATTGGTCATGCCGCGGTCATCCCAGATCCCCGGCCACCTTGGCGGCCAGCTCCATCATCCGGTTCATGTAGCCCCACTCGTTGTCGTACCAGGCGTAGATCTTCACCTGCCGTTTGTTCACGACCATCGTGCATCCCGCATCGACGATGCTGGAGCGGGGATCGTTCAGGTAATCGACCGAGACAAGCGGCCGGGTCTCGTACCCGAGAATGCCGGCAAGCGGTCCCTCGGCGGCGGCCGCCTCAAACAGCCCGTTCACCTCGTCCACATCGGTGTCGCGGGCGACTTCGAAGACGCAATCGGTCAGCGAGGCGTTCAGCAGCGGAACCCGGACCGCGTGCCCGTCCAGCTTGCCGGCCAGCTCCGGGAAGATCTGCGCGATCGCGGTGGCCGACCCGGTGGTGGTCGGAATCAGCGAGTTGAGCGCGGAGCGGGCCCGGCGCAGGTCGGATTTCGGCGCGTCCACCAGAACCTGCGTGTTGGTCACGTCGTGGATCGTCGTGATCGAGCCGTGGACGATGCCGATGCCTTGGTGGATCACCTTGACCACCGGGGCGAGGCAGTTGGTCGTGCAGGATGCGGCGGTCAGAACATGATGGCGCGTCGGATCGTAGAGCGCGTCATTCACCCCCATCACCACGTTCAGAGCCTCCGGATCCTTGACCGGTGCGGAGACGATGACCTTCCGGATGCCCTTGTCGAAATAGGGCTGCAGTGCCGCCAGGGTCTTGAACTTGCCGGTACACTCCAGAACGATGTCCACATCGTCGCCGGTCCAGGGGAGATCGGCCGGGGATTTGGCCGCACTCAGTTGCATCGCCTGGCCGTCGACGGTGAGCCCGTCCCGATCCCAGGCGATCCCGGCATCCCAGCGGCCGTGCACGCTGTCGAACTCCAGCAGGTGCGCGGCGGTCGCCGGATCCGCGGCGATGTCGTTCAGGGCCACGATCCGATAGTCCGACCTGGACCGTCCGGCGCGCACGCCCAAACGTCCCATGCGGCCGAACCCGTTGATGGCAATCCTGGCGGTCACGGCGAACTCCGGGCTACGATTGGACTGAGGTGTTCGTAAGCTGGACACAATATCAGTTCAAGAGTAATTGAAGCTTTGAAATGAAAGAGTCACACGCGATTCAGGCGCTCTCGGCGCTGGCCCACGAACACCGCATGGCGATCTTCAAGACGCTGATGCGGGAAGGGCCGTCTGGCCTGCCCGCCGGGACCATCGGGGAGCGGCTCGGCCTTGGCGGCTCCAAGGTGTCGTTTCATGTCGGGATGATGGAGCGGGCCGGGCTGCTGCGCTCCTGGCGGGTCAACCGGCACATCTACTACGCGGTGGAGATCGACGGGATGCGGGAACTGCTCGGATTCCTGACCGAGGATTGCTGTGGCGGACACCCGGAGATCTGCGGTGCGCTGTTCGCGACGGCACAGGTGTGCGGCGACGATTGACGGCCTCGGTCGATGCCGGGCAAGTCGCGTTTTCCAGAGCCAGCTGAGCGTTTATTCCCCCTGGGCACGAGAGCCTGATTGATTTAGGGGTTCCCGTCTGGCATCCGCGTCTTAAATGAGCGGATCGAAGCATCACAGACCGCGTTCGGATCACGGGAGACCGGCCATGAGCCAATTCGATTACGACCTGATCACCATCGGCGCCGGATCCGGAGGCGTGCGCGCGTCCCGGATGGCGGCGAAATACGGCGCGCGGGTCGCGATCGTCGAGGAATTGCGGGTCGGCGGCACCTGCGTGCTGCGGGGCTGCGTGCCGAAGAAGCTGCTGGTCTACGGATCGCACATGCTGGAAGAGATCCACGACATGGCGGGCTACGGCTGGACCGTGGAGGGCGTCAGCCACGACTGGCCGAAGCTGATCGCCGCCAAGGACAAGGAGATGGACCGGCTGAACGGGATCTATCTCAAGCTGCTGGCGGGCTGCGACGTGCTGGACGGGCGCGGCGTGGTGATCGACCCGCACACGGTCGAGGTGGCCGGCAAGCGCTACACGGCGGAGCGGATCGTGATCGCCACCGGCGGCTGGCCGACCCTGCCGGACATTCCGGGCATGGAGCACGCCATCACCTCGAACGAGGCGCTGGATCTGCCGCAGCGCCCCGAGAAGATCGTGATCGTCGGCTCCGGTTACATCGCGGTCGAGTTCGCGGGCATCTTCAACGCCTACGGTGTCGAGACCCATCTGGTGTTCCGCGCCGACAAGGTGCTGCGCGGGTTCGATGAGGACGTGCGCACCACCCTGACCGAGGAGATGGCGAAGAAGGGGGTTCATCTGCACGCGGGCGTCCTGCCGAGCAAGGTCGAGAAAACCGGCGCAGGCTTTCGGGTTCATCTCAACGACGGCAGCACCCTGGACGTCGATCAGGTCATGGCGGCGACCGGACGGGCCCCGAACACCAAGGGGATCGGGCTCGAGACCGTCGGGGTCGAGCTGACCGCCACAGGGGCTGTCCGGGTCGACGAGTATTCCCGGACCAATGTGCCGTCGATCTGGGCGATCGGCGACGTGACCGACCGGATTCAGCTCACCCCGGTGGCGCTGGCGGAAGGGATGGCGTTCACCGAGACCGAGTTCAACAACAACCCGATCATGCCGGACCATGACGACGTGCCGGCCGCCGTGTTCAGCCAGCCGCCGGTCGGTACCGTCGGTCTGAGCGAGCACGAGGCGCGCAAGACTTACGGCGAGGTCGACGTCTACGTCTCCGGCTTCCGGCCGATGAAGTACACCCTGACCGAGAACACCGAGCGGGGCATGCAGAAGCTCATCGTCGACCGGGCGACCCAACGGGTGGTCGGCGCGCACATGGTGGGCCTCGACGCGCCGGAGATCATCCAGGGCATCGGGATCGCGGTGCGGATGGGCGCCACCAAGAAGGATTTCGACCGCACCATCGGCATCCACCCGACGGCGGCGGAGGAGTTCGTCACCATGCGTGAGAAGCGCCCGGACCCGGAACAGGCACAGGCGGCCGAATAACACCGTGCCCCTTGAGGCTTGCGGACAATCTCCCGATACTCGGACCTCACGCATCCGAGATCGGGAGAACCATCCATGATGTCCGCCGCCGAACGCGCGCTGCGTCAGGAAGTCATCGACACCTGCATCAAGATGAACGCCCTGGGCATCAACCAGGGGACGGCCGGCAATGCCAGCGTGCGGGTCTCCGACGATCCCGGTGACGGGTTCTTCATCACCCCGTCCGCCATCCCCTATGAGGAGATCCGTCCCGAGGACATCGTCACGATGGACCTTGGCGGTGGGCATTCCGACAACCGCCGCCCGTCCAGCGAGTGGCGCTTTCACCTGGACATCATGCGGGAGCGGCCGGACTGCCAGGCCATCGTGCACACCCATGGGATGTTCGCGACCACCCTGGCGTGCCTGCGGATGGAGATCCCCGCCTTCCACTACATGATCGCGCAGGCCGGCGGGCCGACCATCCGGGTCTCTGACTACGCCACCTTCGGCACCCAGGAGCTGTCGGATACCGCGCTCAAGGCGCTGGAGGGCCGCAAGGCCTGTCTGCTCGCCAATCACGGCATGATCGCCATCGGCCCGAACCTGAAGAAGGCGCTGGCCCTGGCGGTCGAGGTGGAGACCCTGGCGGCGATGTACTGGCGCACCCTGCAGGTCGGCCAGCCTGTGATTCTGCCCGATGACGAGATCGAGCGGGTCGGCATCAAGTTCGGCACCATGGGCTATGGCGCTGTGGAGAAGGCCGCCAGTTTGGGAAAGAAAGCGCCATGACCACCGCCCCCAACACCACCTTGGCCAACGCCACGCTGGAAGCCGCCTATGCCGAGGCGGCGGAGCGGTATCGGGCGGCCAATCCCAATTCCGCCGCCATCGATGTGGAGGCGCAGGCCAGCATGCCCGGCGGCAACACCCGGACCGTGCTGCACTATCACCCGTTTCCTGTGCGGTTCGCCCGCGGCGAAGGCGCGCGGCTGTACGACGTGGACGGCCACGAGCTGGTCGATTTTCTGGGGGAGTACACCGCCGGGCTGTACGGCCATTCCGAGCCGGTGATCCGCGATGCGATCAAGCTGGCGGCCGATGACGGCTGGGTGCTGGGTGGCCCGAACGTGCTGGAGGCCCGGTTCGCGTCGAAACTGGTCGAGCGGTTCCCGGCGATCGAGCGGGTGCGTTTCACCAATTCCGGGACCGAGGCGAACATGATGGCGCTGGTGGCGGCGCGGGCCTACACCGGGCGGGACAAGGTGATGGTGTTCCGGGGCGCCTATCACGGTGGGGTGCTGTATTTCGCGGGCTCGCCGCTGAACGCGCCGTTCGACTACGTGATGGCCGACTACAACGATCCCGAGGGGGCCGCCGAGATCATCCGGCGAGAGGGCGACCGGTTGGCCGCCGTGCTGGTGGAGCCGATGTGCGGCTCCGGCGGCTGCATCCAGGGCACGCCTGGATTCCTGGGCGCGCTGCGATCGGCGACGACGGAGACCGGGGCGCTGCTGATCTTCGACGAGGTGATGACCTCCCGCCTGGCCCCCGGAGGGTTGCACGGCGATCTGGCGATCACCCCGGACCTGGTGACGCTTGGCAAATATATCGGCGGCGGTTTGAGTTTCGGCGCCTTCGGCGGCCGTGCCGACATTCTCGACCGGTTCGACCCGCGCCAGCCCGGCGCCTGGCCCCATGCCGGCACCTTCAACAACAATGTCTTCACCATGTCGGCCGGGCTGGCCGGGCTGACCCAGATCTACACCCCGGACACGGTCGCGCCGTTCAACGCCGCAGGGGATCGGCTGCGGGATCGGCTGAATGCGGCGATCCAGGCGCGCGGCCTGCCGATGGTGGTGACCGGGCGCGGCAGCATGATGACGGCGCATCCGGGTGAGGCGGCCCCGAAAGCCCCGCCTGAGGCCAGTGGGCGCAACCGCCGCCTGATCGACCTGATGCATCTGGATCTGATCGGTGCCGGGATCTACACCGCACGCCGTGGCATGGTGACCCTGTCCCTGCCGATGACCGGCGCGGACCACGACCGGATGGTGGGGGCCTTCGAGGAGTTCCTGGACACGCGCTCCCGGGTGATCGAGCAGGCCGGAGCCTGACACGGGCCTGCTGCCTGGAAACCTTGGAGTCCTGAGCACCTTGGCGTAGAGTGGCGGTATGAGCAGTTTCGCGATCCCAGGCGCCCCGCCGCCACGGGCCAACAACACACTAGCCGGTCCTGAGAAGGTGGCACTGGCGGGGTCGGGTGCGCTCGTCAGCCGGGAGGTGACGGCGGAACTGCCGCGCGCCGGCCGGACGCTGTCCGCGTCGGCGAACCAGACCGCCACCCAGCGGCTGGAATTCATCCGCGAGACCGGGGCTGTGAACACGCAGCGCCAGGAACGCAAGCTTCTCGATATCCTTGTCTGATCGGTTGGACGCAGCACCGGCTTGAATAGCCGCTGCAGGGTCTTGCATCAATTTGTTTGCATTTTATATAAAATGCGAGATAAATTGATGACGTACCCTTGGAGAAGCCCCGATGGCCATAGGTCCGACCAATGCCACGCCGCTCGCGCCGCTTTCCGGTGGCGATCGGGGGCGCGTTGCGACCGTTCAGGGCCGCGAGGTCACAACCGGACGCCCGCAGGGATCCCGTGAGGGGGTCGACGCGGAGGCACGCCAGTCCAGGGTCCTGGCGGCGCGCACCTTGGGGCAAGGGGAAGACGGGCGCGCCGAGCTGGCGGATGACGACAGCTTCCAGCAGATCGTCGACCAGGCCACCGACCGGGCCCGTCAAAGCAATCCGAATGCGCCCAGGGGATCCTTCGTCGATATTCTCGTTTGACGACGACACCCGTGCAATCCGCCCCGGCTTGATCCGGAGGAGGTGGCGTCATAGCGTCCGGACGAACCACTGAGAAAGTCCGGGCCTTGGCCGTATCCCCCAGCACGTCCAGCGCATCAGGTCCGTCCAGCCGTCTGCTGTTCTTCGGCTGGCTGATCTGCGCCGTGTTCTTCTTCTACGCCTTCGTGCAGCGCGTGGCCCCTTCGGTCATGGTGGACGAGCTGATGCGCGATTTCGCCGTCGGCGGTGCCGTGCTGGGCAACCTGTCGGCGTTCTACTACTACGCCTATGCCGGTCTGCAGATCCCGGTGGGTGTGCTGATGGACCGGATCGGCCCGCGCCGTCTGGTCAGCATCGCGCTGGCGCTGGTCGGGGCGGGGTCTCTCGTGTTCGCCGTGGCCGACAGCCTGTGGCTGGCCTATTTCGGGCGGCTGCTGATCGGCACCGGCTGCGCCTTCAGCTTTGTCGGCGCGTTGAACTACGCGGCCATGTGGTTCCCGCCAAACCGGTTCGCGACCCTGAGCGGCTGGGCGCAGATGCTGGGCGTATTCGGCGGCATCATGGGGCAGGCGCCCCTCGGCATCGCGGTCGAGACCATCGGCTGGCGGCCGATGCTGGCCGGGTTCGCGGTGCTCGGCCTCGGGCTGGCGGTCGCCGCCGCGCTCACCTTGCGGGACAAGCCGCGGGAGACCCCGGCCGACGGCGCCGGAATGCTGGCCGGCCTGAAGCGCTGCATGCGCAATCGCCAGACCTGGCTGGCCGCCGGTTTCGGCATGGCGATGACCGGCACCATGCTGGCCTTCGCGGGCCTGTGGGGGGTACCGTATATGATGGTCGCCCACGGACTCGAGAAGGCGACCGCGGCCGGCGTGGTGTCGCTGCTGTTCGTCGGCTGGGGGGTCGGCGCGCCGGTCTGGGGGCTGCTCGCCGACCGGTTCTCACGCCGCCGCGTCCTGATGGCGATAGGCGCCCTGATCGCGACCGCCGGAATCACCGCCGCCGTCTACCTGCCCGGTCTTCCGATCTCGGTGGTGTCGGTCGTTCTGATCTTCCAGGGGTTCGGTGCGTCCTCGATGGTGTTGTGCTTCGCGGTCGCGCGGGAGAACAACCCGGCCTGGACCCGCGGGGCCGCACTCGGCATCGTCAACGGGCTGGTGGTGGGCTCCGGGGCGATCCTGCAGCCGATCCTGGGATGGGTCCTGGATCTGGAATGGGACGGGGCGATGCAGGCCGGCGCCCGCATCTACGCGGTCGAGGCCTATGAGACCGCGTTCCTGGTGTTGCCGGTCACCTGCCTGATCGGGTTCGGGCTGGCCCTTCTGGTCCGCGAGACCCACGGGGTGCCGTTCGAGGACAGGGTGCCGGAACGGCCTGCTTGAGGGGGGGGGTCTAGAGAAGTCGGTTCTCCCGGAAGCTGAAATGTCCCTGCCGGCCGACCACCACGTGATCGTGCAGGGTGATGTTCAGAGGGGCGGCGGCGTCGCGCAGGTGAAGGGTCGTCTGAATGTCCGCCCGCGACGGGGTCGGATCGCCCGAAGGGTGATTGTGCACCACGATCAGGGCGGTCGCACCCAGATCGAGCGCGCGGCGGCAGACCTCCCGGGTATAGAGCGGGGTGTGGTCGATGGTGCCCCGGCCCTGGCGTTCGTCCCGGATCAGCCGGTTGCGGGTGTCCAGATACAGGACGCGGAGTTCCTCCACCGGCTCATGGGCCATGGCGGCCCGGCAATAGTCCAGCAGCTGCCGCCAGTTCGTCAGCACGGGGCGGTTGAGCAGCGGCGCGCCCAGAAGGCGGACCGCCGACGCCTTGGCGGTCTTCAGGGCGGCGACCGAGGCCTCGCCCATCCCGTCGATCTCCTTGAGAGTGTCCACCGGCGCGCTGATCACCTCCGCATAGGAGCCGAAGCGTCGGATCAGCCGCTTCGCCAGCGGTTTCACGTCGCCGCGCGGCTTGGCGAGAAACAGCAGCAGCTCCAGCAGCTCATAATCCGCCAGCGCCTCCGGGTCCGAGTTCAGGAAACGTCGGCGCAGCCGGGTGCGGTGCCCGGCCGTGTCGGATCCGCCGTCGTTCCCGCCCTCGGTCTCCGCCACCCTTCGACCTCCCCGCGCCGGCTTCGTCTCCTGCGCTATGCAAGACGGCGGCCCGGTTTCGAACGGTCCGGACGATCACAGGACGATCGGCAGCGGGTCCGACAGGACAATCCGCTCCCGGCTTATGTCGCAGGCCCGGCAGAGCAGCTCCACCCCGGCCGAGCGGGCCCTGCGCAGGGCGGAATCGTAGGTCGGATCGATGTCGGCGGCGGTGGTGAAGCGGTCACAGTCCATGCGCTGCACGCAGAACATCATCACCGCCCGATGGCCGTCGGCGACCATGTCGGACAGCTCCTCCAGATGTTTCGCGCCGCGGGCGGTCACGCTGTCCGGGAACTCCGCCGCGCCGGGGTTGGGGCCGTCGGGCCGCACCAGATGCACGTTCTTGACCTCGACATAGCAGGAGCCGCGGGACGGGTCTTCGAGCAGGATGTCGATCCGGCTGTTCCTGCCGTATTTCACTTCGCCGCGCAGGGTGGCGTAGCCCGACAGTTCCGGGACCCGGCCGGCGGCGACCGCCTCGGCGACGATCCCGTTCGGCCGTCCGGTATGGATGCCGACCAGCCGGCCCTCGATCTCCATCAGCTCCAGGGTATGGGAGAGCTTGCGCTTGGGATTGTCCGATTTCGACAGCCAGACCTTCAGCCCCGGGGCCCGCAAGCCCATCATCGAGCCGGGATTCGGGCAGTGGGCGGTCACCACCTCTCCGCCGGTCAGTTCGACATCGGCGAGGAAGCGCTTGTAGCGCCTGACCAGGCGGCCTTCGAAGAGAGGGTGCGGCAGATCCATGAGCTTTTGGTACACTGCTTCGCCTTACCGGGCCAATATGGATCTGATACGGATCCTGAACGGAGTCCGATCATGCGAGGGAGTAGCCTGAATGACCGCCATACCCGTCACCGCCGGCCTGCTGATCATCGGAAACGAGATCCTGTCCGGACGCACCCAGGACAAGAACGGGGCCTATCTGGGCGCGCAACTGAACGAGATCGGAATCAAGCTGTCCGAGATCCGGGTCGTGCGGGACGACGAGACCGCGATCGTCGATGCGGTCCGGGCGCTGTCCGAGACCTATACCTACGTCTTCACCTCGGGCGGGATCGGGCCGACCCATGACGACATCACCACGGCCTGTATCGCCAAGGCCTTCGGCGCCGAGGTCGAGCGCAATGCCGAGGCGATGCGGCGGCTGACGGCGCACTACGCCGGCTCGGGGGTCGAGTTCAACGACGCCCGCAAGAAGATGGCGGAGATCCCGGTGGGTGCCGCTCTGATCGACAATCCGGTCTCGGCGGCACCGGGCTTCATCATCGGCAATGTACACGTGCTGCCCGGTGTGCCGCGCATCCTGCAGGGGATGTTCGAGGGTCTGAGATCCGGGCTGTCCGGGGGGGCGAAGGTCGACAGCCGGACCGTCGCCTGCACGGTCGGCGAGGGGACGGTGGCGGGTGCGCTGGGCGATGTTCAGGCGCTGTTCCCGGAGGTCGAGATTGGCAGCTATCCGTATTTCCGGGCCGGCGCCTTCGGGACCAGTCTGGTGCTGCGGTCGGCCGATGTTCCCAAGCTGGAAGCCGCGACCGAGGCGGTCCGCGACCTGGTCCGCTCCCTCGGGGCTGAACCGATCGAAGCGTTGGAGGAGGCGGTGCCGAGCGGGGCTGGAACGGCGGCATGAGTCTGGTCGATATCAAAACCGAAGACGGGATTTTGATGGTCAACCTGAACCGTCCGGAGAAACGGAACGCGTTGAGCGGGGCGCTGGTCGGCCAACTGGAGGCGGTATTCAGTCAGGCCGCCCGCAACGAGGATCTGCGGGTGGTGATCCTGTCGGGCGCCGGGTCCAGCTTCTCCGCCGGTGCCGATCTGGCCGAGATGGCGAAGCTCGACCCGACGGCCGCCGCCCAGTTCATCCGGAATCTGCATCGGGCGATCCATGCGGTCATGCACTGTCCGGTTCCGGTGATTGCCGCGATCCAGGGCGCCTGCTTCGGTGGGGCTTTGGAGCTTGCCGCCGGATGCGACCTGAGAATCGCCACCACCGACGCGCGCTTTGCCATGCCGGAAGTGAAGGTGGGGATACCCTCGGTGATCGAGGCCGCCCTGCTGCCGCGGCTGGTCGGCCGGGGACGGGCGGCCTGGCTGGTCCTGACCGGCGAGACCATCACAGCGACCACCGCTGAGAAATGGGGGCTTGTGGAGGGGCTGATGGAACCCGCCGATTTCCGGGACGGGGCGCGGGCGCTTGCCCGCACCATTCTTTCGGCCGATCCGGCCGCCGTCCGGTCCCAGAAGCGGCTGATGCGGGTCTGGGACGCGGCGCCGCTGGACCAGGCGATCGAAGCGAGCGTGCCGCTGTTCGCCAAGAGTTTTGAGAGCCGGATTCCGAACAAGCTGATGGCCGGACTGCTCAAGAAATGAGGCGGTGTTTCGGCAGGTCTGCGCTGATTCTTGCCGCATGGCTCCTGGCCTCCGGCACCGCTCGGGCGGACGGGATCACCGGGATCTGGGGGGTGGCGGTGGACCCGTCGGCGGCGCCGAACTGCAAGGCCTATGTGATGGTGCTGCGGGAGCCGGACCGCTACATCAAGGCGATCCTGGACCTGGGCACCACGGTCGGGCTGCGCGACACCCTGGTCGGCACCTCGAGCTGGACCCTGTCCGGCGACCGTCTGGTGGTGGAGCCCAGTCTGTCCCTGGCCAGGCCAGAGCCGGAACAGGTTTTCCTCTATGACCTGACCGGCGCCATCCTGTTCCGGAAAACGCCGTCGCGCCTGATCTTCCAGCCCTGCCCGGACCGGGAGCTGGTGCCTATGGATCGGTGAGGGGGATCATCTCGCGTGCCATGCGGGACTCCGCAAGGCCGCTCCCCCAAGGCGGCCGGACGGCCCGAATTTGGCCCATGTGATCGAGCTCTAGTGCGAGACGAAGACCGGAACGGGTGAGGAGTCCAGTAGGCCCAGGGCGTGGGTGCCGAAGCGCGTCATGACCAGGAAATGCCGGTAGGATGAGCCTGAAACGATGATGCCGGCTCCGATCTCCCGTGCATGACCTGTGATGACTTTCACCCGATCGCCGTCGTTGGGGGTGTCCAGAACCGTTGGTTTGACCTCCGTATACCCGACCGCCCGCGCATATTCTGTGGCCTGCGCGAGCAACGCCTGTGGGCTTTCGCCGGATTTGGGCTGACCTATCGTGACGATGTGCAGGGGAAGGTCCCCGAACAGATTGAGCGCGAGAAACTGCTTGAAGGCTTTGGCGCTGTCCAGGGATCCCGAGAGGCAGATCAGCGCCGATCGCGGATCGGTCCGCTCCGCTGTTGGTGGAACCGCGATCAAGGGTCTCAGCCCCCTTGCGACGAGCGACAGGACCGCTGCGGCGTCGCCCCGGATTCTAAGGCCGGGGCTCCACAGTTTCGTGCTCATGAACGCAATGTCCTGAAATCTCCAGACATCAACCAGAAGACGGTCGCGCTCACCCTCGAGATACATCGGCCGGAAGTTCTCGAATCCCCGCTCCTCCGCCAGACTTTCCACGGCGCCAAGGGCCCGACGGCTATCGGTCAGACCGTGCTCCAGGCGTTCCTGGGCGATCTGGTACTTGTAGGAAAATGCTCCCGCCGCCGCAGGTCCAATCGATTGCAGATCCTCGACATTGACGGCGACGAAGCCGGTCAGCGTGGCCTGCTCGCGTTGCGCCAGGGCGAGGGCGAGATGCGTTTCCGGAGCCTCCCGGGGAAACTCATTGGCAACTAAGAGAACCGACTTGACCACGTCAATTACTCCCATCTGAGTTTGGGTGCGCACGAGCGCTTGAGGACCGATTTGGGAAGCCTGAAAGCCTTTTCCAGACTGGATGCGAGCATTTTTTCGGCATCGCAGATGCGTGGAAACCATCATTCTGCTTCTATGAAACAGCCGGGCTTGTGGAGTTGCCACCTGCTATAGAAGGGGCCGGGCCGGAGGATATGCCCCCGGCCCGCAATTCAGTCCGAGATCTCAGACGCGTCCTACATCTTGCACTCGGCGGCATAGGCGTCCGAGTGGTTCTCGAGCGCCACGCCGAGGGTCTTGTTGGTGTAGACGTCACCCTCCTTGATCACCTCGCGGACGTAGATGTTCTGGATCGGGTGATGGTTGGGGCCGAACTTGAAGTCCCCCCGCACGCTGTCGAAATCCGCCTCAAGAAGCGCGGCGCGGAAGGCGTCCGCATCGGTGACGGCGGCCTTTTCCATCGCGCTCAGCAGCAGATTGGCGGTGTCGAAGCCCTGGCTGGCGTAAAGTGACGGCAGACGGCCGTACTTTGCCTGGAAGCTTTCGACGAACGCCGCGTTGGCCGCGTTGTCCAGATCCTTGTTCCACTGCGAGGTGTTGTGCACACCGAGCGCGGCATCGCCGACCGCCTGCAGGATGCCCTGGTCGAAGCTGAAGGCCGGGCCGATGACGGGCAGGCCGACGCCGCTGTCGGCGTATTGCTTCAGGAACGAGATCCCCATCCCACCGGGCAGGAAGAAGAACACACTGTCGGCGTCGGAGGCCCGGATCTGGGCGATCTCGGCCGCGTAGTCGGTCTGACCGAGCTTGGTGTAAAGCTCACCCGCCAGATCGCCCTTGAAGAACCGCTTGAAGCCGGTCAGCGCGTCCTGCCCGGCCGGGTAGTTCGGGGCCAGGATGAACGTCTTCTTGTGGCCCTGATGGTCGGCATGGGCCCCGGCGGCCTCATGCAGGTTGTCGTTCTGCCAGGCGACGTTGAAGTAGTTCTTGTCACAGCCCTTTCCGGCGAGGGCGGAGGGGCCTGCATTGGGCGACAGGTAGAACTTGCCCTGGGCCACCGTGCTCGGCACCACGGCCATGGCCAGATTCGACCAGATGATGCCGGTCAGCACGTCGACCTTGTCGGACTGAATCATCTTGGTGGCCAGCTGTACGGCGATGTCCGGCTTGCGCTGATCGTCCTCGATGATGATCTCCAGGTCGGTGTTTCCGGCCTGTTCCGCCGCCAAGAGAAATCCGTCGCGGACGTCGATCCCCAAACCGGCGCCGCCGCCGGACAGGGTTGTGATCATCCCGACCTTGACCGGGCCTTCTGCCAGGGCCGGCGAAGCGAGCAGAGCCGCGGCCGAAATGGCCGTAGCGAGGGATTTGAGTCGCATGGGTAAAGCCTCCTGAGTCCTATGAATGCAGTCTTTTTGGTTGCGCCAGGCCCGCGCTGTGTCGGCGGCCTCCGGACGATCGGCCGATCCGCTGGGTGATGATGGGCCCAAAGCTTCAACTGGGCGGATCATGCATCGACAGGACCGACATTGAAAGATGGTGCCGGACGGAGGCTCCCCGAATGACCGTCGGATCCCGCCGGACACCCCCGCGCCCTGTCGTGATCAGCCGAGACGGGCACCCGCCCGTTCGACGAAATCTGCGTACCGGGTCAGCTGATGCTGGCGGTAGATTTCATGGAAAGGGCCGCCCGACCGGGTCCTGAAGGCGAGAATCTGGGGTGACCGTACGCGGGTCAGCGGGTGATCCCTCCGGTAGGCCGGGTTTGACTTCGGGACATTGGGGAGGACGATGAGATAGCACAGGAACCCGTCGTCAAACAGCTTTGGCAGCCAGTGCTGAACCACTGCCGGACGATCGGCTTCGATCGACAGAACCAGGCGCTCGTGGACGACCGCCGACAGCCCGTCGATCACTTCGGTTTCCATGCCCTCCACATCGATCTTCACCAGCCTGGGGGCAGGCGCCCGGGCGTTCAGAAACGGCCCCAGAGCGATCAGCGGCGCCGGCAGGGTGCGGGGGCTTTTCATGTCGAGCGGGATGGCGCCGTAATTGCCCCGGGCCCGGATGTCGATCTCGGGGACCTGGACGGTCCCGTCCCGCCGTCCCACCGCGAAGGGATAAACCGCGGCACGCGCCCCCGATTCGCCGTCGGCGCTTCCGGCGAGGTTGACGCTGGCGACGGTGAAGAACGCCGTCTGGGGTTCGAAGGCGATGACGCGCAGATCCGGACGGGTCCGACGGAGGACGGCGGAGATCGAGCCGATATGGGCGCCGACATCCACGAAACAGTCCCCGGCGGCCAGGATGGAGCTGTACAGATCGGTCTCGGCTCCGCCATAGGCGCCGAAATCCCGGAGATAGGCGGACACCCCGGTGTCGTTCCGGAAGCAGAGCATGGGCCCGTGCCGGGTCTCGACGACCTGATGGGTCGGGGAGTCGAAATAGGCCGACAAGCTCCGCATGCGGGCTAGCTTTCGGCGTCGTTCGACGCGTAATACCCGGCTTTGGCCAGGCCGTCGAAGAACCCGGCGATTTCCCGGTTGGCGTAATCCGGCTGTTCGTAGTGGACGAAATGACCCGCCTCCGGGACGGCGGCGTAGTCCAGGTCGCTGAAGGTCTCGCCCAACCGGTCGGCATAGTCCGGTTTCATGAACGGCTCGGAGACACCCCAGCGCACCCGGGTCGGGTGCGGGATCGGCGGCAGGGCGGTCCCGTCGCCCCGCATCATGGCGAGCCGGGCCGGGAAGATCGCCGTGTACCAGTTGAAGCCGCCCTGCAGATTGCCGGGCGCGAGGAAGTTGTCGACCCAGGCCTCCAGATCGTCGTCGAAGGCGCGCGGATCGTGCGCCCAATGGGACAGCATGTTGCCGAAATAGATCCGGGCGGCGGCCCGGCTTGAGCCGATCAGATCGGCGGCCCAGGGCTGCTGGTGGAAACCCTGGTACCAGGTCTCCGGCATGTTCTCGGGGCCGGCCAGGCGACTGGCGACCCCCGGATAGAGCACGTTGAAAAAAAACAGACCGGCCACCCGGTCGGGATAGCGCCGCGTGAACGCCTGCGCGATGCTCGAGCCGACATCGTGGCTGACGATCCCGATCTTCGGCAGACCGAGCGCGTCGATCAGGCCCAGGAGGTCTTCGACATGGTGGTCGAGGGTGTAGGCCTCGGCGGCGGTGCCCTCGGGTTTCTCGGACTGCCCGAACCCGCGCAGATCGGGGGCGATGACGTCGAAATCTTCGGCGAGGGCCGGGATGTTCTTGTGCCAAGCGTACCAGAACTCGGGCCAGCCGTGCAGCAGCACCACCGGATGCCCGGTGCCGTGGCGGACCAGGTGCATCCGGATGCCGTTGGTCTCGACGGTCTGGTGATTCCAGTCCATCGGTCAGGTGCCGCAGAAGGTGGCCGGGACCACCTGATCGGGGCGCGGCGGCAGGGTGAGGGGAATGCCGTCGATGGCCGCGTCCGGTGCCGGATCCTCGAACGGTCTCTCCAGCGCCGCCTTCAGCGCGAAGGTCGGCGCGAAATCGGCCCGCTCGACCGCAGCCGTAAGCGCATGTTCCACCAGATGGTTGCGCGGGATGACCGCCGGGTTGACCGCCCGCATCGCGTCGAAGCGCTCGGTCTCGGACAGCTCCTGCTGCGCCAGCCGCTGCCGCCAGCGCTCCGACCAGGCGTCGAAGGCGGTCGGATCGACGAACAGCTCCCGGGGGGAGCCGCCCGGTGTCGACATCCGCCGGAAGGTGAGGGTGAAATCCGCCTGATTGGCGGCCATCCGCGCCAGCAGATCCTGCATCAGCTCCGGATCGTCCTCCCGCACCTCCGACAGGCCGAACTTGGCGGCGAGGCCGGTCTCGTACGCGGTCTCATAGTGGTCGGCGAAGCGGTTGATGATCGGCTTTGCGATCTCGATCGCCGCATCCTCGTCCGTCGAGATCAGCGGCAGCAGCGCCTGGGCCAGACGGATCAGGTTCCATTGCGCGATGCCGGGCTGATTGCCGTAGGCGTAGCGCCCGGTCTGATCGATCGAGCTGTAGACCGTCTCGGGATGATACCAGTCCATGAAGGCGCAGGGGCCGTAGTCGATGGTCTCGCCGCCGACCGCCATGTTGTCGGTGTTCATCACCCCGTGGATGAACCCGACCAGCATCCAGGACGCGATCAGCTCGGCCTGGGTCTTCACCACCCGCTCCAGCAGCGCGGCATAGGGATTTTCGGCCTCACCGGTGTCCGGAAAGTGTCTGGCAACCACGTGATCCGCCAGCAGCCGCAGCGCGTCGGTGTCCTCTCGGGCGGCGAAATACTGAAATGTACCGACGCGGATATGGCTTTTGGCCACCCGGGTCAGGATCGCGCCGGGCAGCGGCTGCTCGCGGTAGACCGGCTCACCGGTGGTAACGACGGCGAGCGCGCGGGTGGTCGGAATGCCCAGCGCGTGCATCGCCTCGCTGATGATGTATTCCCGCAGCACCGGTCCGAGGGCCGCCCGCCCATCGCCCATCCGGGAGAACGGCGTGGGCCCGGAGCCTTTCAGCTGGATGTCCCGACGCACCCCGTCGCGCCCGATCACCTCGCCCAGCAGGATGGCACGCCCGTCGCCGAGCTGCGCGGACCAGCCGCCGAACTGATGTCCGGCATAGGCCATGGCCAGCGGCTGCGCGCCTTCGGGGACATGATTGCCGGCGAGGCTGGCGATCCCCTCGGGGGAGCGGAGCAGTTCCGGGTCCAGACCCAGCTCAAGCGCCAGCGTGTCGTTGACCACCACCAGCCCCGGCTCGGCCACCGGGGTCGGCGGCAGCATCGCGAAGAAGCGTTCCGGCATGCGGGCATAACTGTTCGAGAAGGGGAACAGGGTAGCGTCGGATACGGCCTCGGACATGGACTGTCCTCCGGAGTACGGTAAAGGAAGGCCCGGCTAGTGTTTGCGGGCCTGCACGATATTGGCGACGATTTCGGCCTCGCCCAGGGCGCGGCAGGCCTCCATCCGGTGGAGACCCTCGATCAGGACGAAGCGATCCCCGTCCCGTCTGGCCAATATTGGCGTCTTCTGGCCCTCTTCAAGGATGGAATCGGCCAGCTCCTGCACCGTTTCCTCGTTGAACATGTTCCGTAATTTGGTCGGCACATAGATCTCGGCGATCGGGATCTTCACGTCCTTCATGCTCTTGCGTCCCCGGATGGGTTTCGTGTCCACCGGAGCCTAACACGAGGGCAAGGTGTCTGATCTAGGGGAAGAGCAAAGATGACCGCGGCGTCGGTGACCGGGTCGTCCGGTTCCCTAAACCGCCACCTCGACCCGGCCGATCGGCTTCGAGCAGCAGGCCAGGATATAGCCGGCCTCGATATCCTCCTCGGCGATGCCGCCGTTGTGGACCATGTGGACCTCGCCGGAGAGTTTCCGGATCGTGCAGGTGCCGCAGACCCCGAAGGTGCAGCCGGAAGGGATGTTGAGCCCCGAGGATTTGGCGATCGCCAGGACGGTGTCGGTCTGGTTGCAGTCGGCGGTCACGCCGGAGGTCGCGAAGACCAGCTCGGCCGGCTCGGCCTCGTCCGGCACCAGATCGTCGTGTTCCGGCAGATCGGCCGCGTTCTCGACCGGGGCCTGGAAGCTTTCCTGATTGTAGTTCTCCATGTCGTAGCCGAGGCCGTTCAGCATGTCGCGGACCGCCGACATGAAGCCTTCCGGCCCGCAGCAATAGGTCTCCCGCTCCAGATAGTCCGGTGCCATCAGGCCCAGCATCAGCTGGTTGAAGTGGCCGCGATAGCCGGTCCAGATCTCGAAGGGTTCTTCCTCGGTCACCACGAAATGCAGGCGGATGCCCGGAACCCGGCTGGCCATCTGTTCCAGCCTGCGGCGGAAGATCAGGTCGCTCGGCCGCTGGGCGCAGTAGATGAAGGTGACGTCCGGCTGCTCACCCCGGTCGTAGAGAAAGGCGAGCATCGACATCACCGGGGTGATGCCGGAACCGGCGGAGATGAACAGGTACTTTCCGTCGGGTTGCCGGGGCAGCGTGAACACACCCGCCGGCCCCATCGCCTTCAGCCGCATGCCGGGCTTCAAGTGCTCGATCAGCCAGCGTGACCCCAGACTGTCCGGCTGGGCCTTCACGGTCACAGAGATCGACAGCGACTGCGACGGGCTGGAGGAGATCGTATAGGTCCGGTAGGTCGGTCTCCCCGGTGTCGGCAATTCCAGGGTCAGGAACTGGCCCGGCTGGTACTTGAACCAGGCGCCGGAAGGCGCGCGAAAGGCCAGGGTGCGCACATTGGGCGCCTCCGGGATCACCATCACGCATTCCAGCGGCTCGTCATCCGACCAGTGGGGCGTGCTGTCGGTCGGCATCGGCAGCATGGGTTAAACCGCCGCCATCATGCCGCGTCCGGTCAGACGGGATTGCAGCGTGTCGCAATACCAGTCGACGAACTGGATCACGCCGCTTTCCTGCAGCCCGGAATAGGGGCCGGGCCGGTAGGCGGGAGAGAAGATCCCGAGCTGATTCTGCTCGACCACCTGTCGGTCCTCGTCATTGGTGGCGATCCAGACCTCGGTCAGACGCTTGAGGTCGTAATCCTCGCCTTCGACCGCGTCCTTGTGGACCAGCCATTTGGTGGTGACCTGGGTCTCGCAGGGGCCGATCGGCAGCACGCGGAACAGCAGGACCGTGTCCGCCAGGAAGTGGTTCCAAGTATTGGGGTAGTGGAAGAACAGCAGCGTCCCGGCATTGTTGATCGGGATCTGCCCGAGACGCCGGCCGACCGCCGCCTTGCCGTCCATCGTGTAGCTTTCGGCCTTGCCCAGAAGCGGCACCCGGACCATCCGCCATTGGTTCCAGGGGTCGATGTGAAACCGGGAGGGCAGGCCGACCTTCTCGCAGCGGTCCAGATGCGCCTGGATGGCCGGGTCGACCATGCCGTCGCCGTTCCCGGCGATATTGGGATTGTCGTCGAAGGTCCGGCAGAGGGACGGGTGCATGCCGCTGCAATGGTAGCATTCGCGGTTGTTCTCCAGCACCAGCTTCCAGTTGCCGTTCTCGACGATCGTGCTCTCGTAGGCGACCTTGGTCTCGTCCAGGCGGTGCGGGCCGAAATACTGCTCGGCCTGGGCGGCCAGCTTGTCGAAGGGCGGGGCGGTCTCGGCCAGGCAGACGAAAATCATGCCGCCGGCGCTGCGGCAATGCACGGAGATCAGGCCGTGCTGGCTGGGGTCGAACCCCGGGTCCATGTCGCGGGCGAACAGCAGTGTGCCGTCGAGTTCGTAGGTCCACTGATGATAGGGGCACACCAGTTTCGGGCTGGAGCCCTTGGCCGTCTGGCAGATCCGGGATCCGCGGTGCCGACAGGTGTTGTGAAAGGCCCGGACCTGTCCATCGGCACCGCGCACGATGATGATCGAATAGGCTCCGACGGCCATCGTCACGAAGTTGCCGGTCTTGGGGATTTCACAGGCCGGGACCGCGAACAGCCAGTCCACATAAAACAGCCGCTGCAGGTCGATCTGGTACAGATCCGGGTTGGTGTAGAACGGCTGCGGCAGGGAATGCTTGGGCTTGCGCGTCATCAACAGCGCCAGCATGTCTGCATCTCGGAGCATGTCGCGGTCCTTGAAAGGAATCACAGTGCAGCGCACAAATTATCCGTTCGCTCGGCAGCTCAATGGCCGAAATTCTCCATTTCCTTTTCAGCTTACGACATCGCGAAAAGAAATTTACTCGGCGGCGACGTGCACCTGCTTACCCCCATCGCCGGCCTTGCCGGACAGGTCGAACTCCTTTGCCAGGAGTTCGTAGCTCTTGCGGCGGGCGCCTTCGTCCTGGGTCCAGGTCACGATCGCCAATTCGTCGATTCCGAGATCGTCGGCCAGCTCCCGGATCAGGGCCGCCACCTGCGGCCCGGTGCCGATCATGGCGGTCCGCTGAAGCTCGTCGAGACGGGCCTGATCGGCCGGAGAGTAGTCGTGGGCCAGGGCGTCCTCGGGACTTTCCAGAGGCAGATAGACGCCCCGGTCCCGGAACAGCTGCCAGCGGGCGCGGGAGGCGTAGTGGTATCTGGCCTCCTCCTCGGTCTCGGCGGCCAGCGCCCAGACGCAGATGCCGGCATTCGGTTTGGGGTGCCGGGCGCTCGGCTTGTACTGGTCGCGATAGATCTGGATCGCCTGCTTGCCGCCCTGACCGTTGGTGAAGAACCAGGCGAAACTGTAGGGGAGGCCGAACAGGGCGGCGGCCTGTGCGCCGTAAAAGGAGCTGCCGAGAATCCACATTTCCGGGGCGGTGTCGCCCTTCGGCATCGCCTCGATCATGCCGAAAGGATGTCCCTCCGCCAGCGGTTCGCCGTGAACCCAGGCGATCAGATCCTGGACGTCGTTTGGAAACTGGGCCGGACGTTCGTTCGCCATCGGGTTCAGCGCAAAGGCGGTGCGTCCATCGGAGCCGGGGGCGCGGCCCAGGCCCAGATCGATCCGGCCGGGCGCGAGCGCGTCCAGAACGCGGAACTGCTCGGCGACCTTGAGGGGAGAATAGTGGGGCAGCATGACCCCGGCGCTGCCGACACGGATGCGCGGCGTGTTGGAGGCGATCGCGGCGATCAGGATCTCGGGGGCCGTGCCGACGATGGTCGGATGATTGTGGTGCTCCGACACCCAGAACCGGTGGTAGCCGAGCGTGTCGCAGTGCTTCGCCAACTCCAGCGTGTTCCGGATCGCCGCACCCTGCGGCTGTCCCGCCGTGGCGATCGACTGGTCGAGAACAGAAATCCGCATGGTCGGGCACTCCTGAGGTCATTGAAGGCAAACTCTCGGCCCATGATGAGGTCGCGGGCCGAGAGTTGGAACCGTCTTATTTCACCGCACAGCGATGCGGGATCGGAACCCGTGGTCAGGCGGCGTGGGTGCCGGGGAACATTGATTTGAAGGACTCGGCGTCCATCTCGGCCTTGAACGCGTGCCGGTCCTTGATCGCAATGGCGCGCTGGGCGGCCGGGCGGGCGTTGATGGTCTCGACCAGACGGGCGACGTTCTTGTACTTGGCCGCAGCCTCCTCACCGAGGACGAACGGGGCCATCCGGGCCCAGCCCCAGGCGGCCATGTCGACGATGGTGTAGGTGTCGCCGAGGATCCACTGCTTGCCTTCGAGCTGCGCGTCGAGCAGGCCGAAATGCCGGTTCGCCTCGAAATCGTAACGCTTCATCGCGTATTCGATTTTCTCCGGCGCATGGGCCTTGAAGTGCACGTTCTGTCCGGAATAGGGGCCGATGCCGGAGGCGACGAACATCATCCAGGACAGCAGCTCACCGCGGGCCTTCGGGGTGTTCTCCGGCATGAACTTGCCGGTCTTCTCGCCGAGATAGAGCAGGATGGCGTTGCTGTCGAACACGGTGGCGTCGCCATCGATGATCGCCGGGACCTTGCCGTTCGGATTGACCGCCCGGTATTTCGGGTCGTGCTGTTCGCCCTTGCGGGTATCGACCGGAACAGCCTCGTATTCGAGGCTGGCTTCCTCGAGGAACAGGGCGACCTTCATCGGGTTCGGGGCGGTGCTGTAGAAGAATTTCAACATCAAGTCTCTCCAGGTTATGGCGTTGGTTCGCGTTTTGATGCGCGACCATACCCCGGTCATATGGTGCGGACAGGCCCCATTGCGGTCACAAATCGAAGAGCGGGATCGAACCGCCGCGACCGGTGCCTTTCGGAACCGCCGGAATCCCGTGTACCTTTGGCATCCGTTTTCGGGTCGGCTGCAATGATCGACGCCTAACAAATTGTTTCAAGGGGAGTTTCCGGGCCATGTCCGTGCATCGTTTGGTCTACGTCTCGCGCCCGTTCGGGTTCGACAGCGCCATGCTCAACGGCATCTTGCTGGATGCGCGCGAGAACAATTCCCGGAACGACATAACCGGCGCGCTGATCTGCCGGGGCGATATGTACCTCCAGCTTCTGGAGGGACCCGAGGCTGCCGTCGAGGCGGCCTTCGATCGGATCGCGTCGGACGACCGGCACACCGATATCGTCCGGCTGCTGTCCGGCCCGGCCTCCGGGCGGCTGTTCTCGAACTGGGCGATGCACGACGATCCGGCGCGCTCCTGGATGTGGACCCAGGAGCAGGTCGCGGCGGGCGCGCCGACCCGCGCGTCCGAGGCCGAGGTGCTGGCGGTGTTCACACGGGTCTCCAGCGAACTGACGGATCTCGGGTCGGCCTGACGGGCTCTCTCTCCTCTGGATTTCCCGCCCGGCGCGTGCTGAGATAAATAAAAATTGTATACAAACGGGAGGGTGCGCATGGATGGGATCCAGGTTCGACCGATTGCCGGATCGATGGGAGCGGAGATCTCCGGCATCGATCTGTCCCAGCCGCTGGGCAACGAGGCCTCGGCCCGGATCCACGACGCCTTCCTGGAGAATCAGGTCCTGGTGTTTCACGACCAGACGCTCTCGGTCGAGCAGAACAAGGCCTTCGCCGAGAGCTTCGGGCCGCTGGTGCCCTATCCGTTCGTGAAGGGCCTGCCGGAGCATCCGGAAGTGTTCGAAATCCGCAAGGAGCCTGACGAGCAGATGAATTTCGGCGGTGCCTGGCACACCGACATGTCGTTCGACGAGCGGCCGCCGGTCGCCACCATGCTTTACGCTCAGGAGACGCCGAGCCGGGGCGGCGACACGCTGATCGCCAACCTCTACCGGGCCTATGAGACTCTCAGCCCGAAGATGCAGACGTTCGCGGACGGGCTGACCGGCGTCTACAGCGGCGACCTGAAGGGCCGGCGCGGCGGGCGCAAGGCGCTGATGAGCGCCACCCGGTTCGAGACCGCCAATGTGGACGCGGCCCCGGCAATGGAGAGCGAGCACCCCCTGGTCCGCACCCATCCGGAGACCGGCCGCAAGGCGCTCTATGTCAGCGGCAGCCATCTCTACCGGATCAAGGAACTGTCGGATCCGGAAGGTGCCGCCCTGCTGAGCTTTCTGAAGGAGCACGCCAGCACACCCGATTTCACCTGCCGGGTCGGATATCGGCCCGGAACACTGGTGGTCTGGGACAACCGCTGCACCCAGCACCGGGCCCTGAACGACTATCACGGTGAGCGGCGGGTGATGCACCGGCTGACCATCGGCGGCGGGGACCGGCCGTCCTGAACTCACAGACCTTGACCCAACCGATATTTGCAGAGGATTGAGCGAGATGCGCATCGCGATCGTGGGAGCGGGGGCCGTCGGCGCCTATGTGGGCGGCTATTTCGCGCGGGCGGGGCACGATGTCGTGCTGATCGACGGCTGGCCCGCCAATGTGGAGGCGATCAACCGGAACGGGCTGACCCTGTCCGGCATGACCGAGCCGGAGTGCTTCAACGCCCCGGCCCGCGCGCTGCACATCACCGACGTCCAGAGCCTGACCCGCACCGGGCCGATCGACATCGCTTTCGTGACCATGAAGTCCTTCGACACCGGCTGGGCGACCCTGCTGATCAAGGAGCATCTGGCGCCGGACGGGTTCGTGGTGTCGCTGCAGAACTGCATCAACGAGGAGACCATCGCCGGTATCGTCGGCTGGGGCCGGGTGGTCGGCTGCATCGCCGCCAAGATCGCGGTCGAGCTGACCGGGCCCGCAACGGTCCGTCGCGGTGTCGCGCTGGGCGGGACGAAGCATACGGTATTCCGGGTCGGTGAGCCGCATGGCCGGATCACCCCTCGGATCGAGAAGGTGCGCGATCTGCTGGCCGATATCGACAGTGCGAAGACCACCAGCAATCTCTGGGGTGAGCGCTGGTCGAAGCTGTGTGCCAACGCCATGGGCAACGGCACCAGTGCCGCCAGCGGGCTGGGCAGCAATGGCTGCGCGCGCGACCCGGACCTGCGCTGGCTGATGATCCGCATTGCGGGCGAGGCGGCGGAGATCGGCCGCAGCCACGGCTACGCGCTGGAGAAGATCGGCAAGTTCGAGGCCGCCGACTGGATCGCCGCCTGGCAGGGTGATGGCGCGATCCGCAAGACCATCGAGGACGACATGCTGGCCGCCTGCGAGGGCCGCAGCGAGGACAACCGGCCCTCCATGGGGCAGGACATCTCGAAGGGCCGCCGCACCGAGATCGACTTCATCAACGGGTTCGTGGCCGACAAGGGCGCCGAGATCGGCATCGCCGCGCCGGCCAACCGGGGGCTGGTCACAGCAGTGATCGCTGTCGAACGGGGCGAGTTGCCGCCGTCGCCGGAGCGGTTGCGGGGGATTTGAAAGGAGGGGGCGTTAATTCACACCATCTGTCCGGTCTTCACTGTCGCCGGTCCGGCTATGGGCCGTCGATCCGGTCAGCTGCCTGCCGCGCGGCGTCCGCCATGGTCACGAACTCCGCCCCATGCGCCTTCAGATGCGAGATCAGCCCCTCCATGGCCATCATCCGATGGCCGCGACCGGAGACGAAGGGGTGAAACGTGTAGGTGATCACGCCCCACTCGAGATGGGTCCGCATCCAGTCGTAGTCCGCGATCCAATTGTCCAGCGCGTCCTTCCAGGAGCGGAGGCCTGGGTTCATCCCGGTGGTCGTGGGTGCGAACTCAAACATCGGGAAATCGTCCAGGCTCCAGGCAACCGGCATTTCGATCAGGCCGACCGGCGCTCCGAAGGTGGTAGGTTCCAGCAGGGGAGCCCCCATATCGCGACGCGGACGGTAGGGCAGGTAGTCGTGGCCCATCAGGCTTGAATCGTATGCGAACCCATTGGCGATCAGGAGATCGAGGCTGTGGGGCGAGAGATCCCATGCCGGTGACCGGTATCCGGTCGGCCGCACGCCGATGATGCGGTCCAGCGAGTCGAGGCCGCGCAGGAGTTCGGCTTCTTCGTCATCCTGGCTGAGGTCTGAAGGTCGCCGGTGGGTCCACCCGTGGTGGCCAATCTCGTGTCCCGCCGCGTGGATCGCGCGTGCCGGGTCTGGAAAGGTCTCGACGGTGTGACCCGGTATGAAGAACGTGCCGGGAACCGCCTCCTTCTCAAGGAGTGTCAGGATCCGCTCCACCCCGACGACACCAAAGGCTCCGCGGGACAACGGCGTCGGCGAGGTCAGGCCTTTGGCGATCCAGATCGACAGGGCGTCAAAATCGTAGCTCAGGCAGACCAGGGATTTCGTCATGCAAATGTCCTTCCTTGAGATCGCATCAGACACGGTTCCAAGCCCGGTATGGCATGCCGCGTGAAAGCCGAGTGCGACAAGAGTAAGGACTGTAAGGCCGTCGGTTGGGGTTTGGGCAGTCCGCTCTGTCGTCACGCAGGTCCTGCGCGGGCACTTTGGGGCGGATTATGGTCTGTCTCTTCGACCTATAAGAAGCTTCATCGCCGACCTGACCCGGGGCGCGACGCCATGTCTGACGTCAGCGTTCGTGGGACGGATTGAGGGGTATTTGTAAGAGAGGATTTCTGGCTCATCGTAGTGACCGAAGGGAACGGAGATGAGACAGAAATCAGACGCCTTGAAAGCTGGGGCGGAGCAGACGGTCCGGTTCTCCCTCCGCTAGAAGCGAAGACGCGATACCGTGTCTGTTCGCCGAGGTCATTTGCGATCAGAGTGGCCCGCATGAATATCGATGTCGCAGCCTGACACTCATGACTCGGACGCCGGTGAAAAAGGAGAACCGCATGAAACTAGGGTTCGTTGGACTAGGAAATGTTGGGGGGAAGCTCGCGGGCTCCCTGCTCCGAAACGGTCATGCCGTGACCGTGCACGATCTGGATCCCCGGCTTGTCGCCGATTTCGTCGGGCGCGGTGCGGCCGCTGCCCAGGGCCCCGCCCAGATAATGCGGGACTGCGATGCGGTGATAACCTGCCTGCCGTCACCAGCCGCGTCCGACGCGGTGATGACGGACATGCTGCCGGAAGTCGGTGCCGGTAAGCTCTGGTTGGAGATGTCGACCACGGACCAGGTCGAGGTCAAGCGGCTTGGGGCCCTGGTGACGGCACGTGGGGGAGCCGCGGTGGATTGTCCGGTATCGGGAGGCTGCCACCGCGCCGAGACCGGGAACATCTCGATCTTCGCCGGCTGTGACCGGGCCACCTTCGAACGGATTCTGCCGATCCTGAAGAGCATGGGGCGCCGGATTCTTCACACCGGCGACTTGGGAACCGCCTCGGTTCTCAAGGTCGTGACCAACTACCTGGCCACCGCCAATCTGGTGTCCTGCTGCGAGGCTTTGGCGACCGCGAAGGCGGCCGGTATGGATCTCAACACGACCTATGAGGCGATCAAGATCAGCTCCGGGACCAGCTTCGTGCACGAGACCGAAAGTCAGGTCATCCTCAACGGGTCCCGCGATATTTCCTTCACGATGGATCTGGTCGCCAAGGATATCGGGCTGTTCCAGGACGTGGCGGACCGCAGCGGGGTGCCTTTGGAGATCTCTCCCATGCTCCAGAACATCTTCGCAGATGGGATCTCGCGTTTCGGATCCCGCGAACTCTCACCGAACATCATCAGGCGTTTGGAGGAAGCCACCGGGCTCGACATTCGGGCCGGCGGCTTTCCGCCGGAGATGACGGATGATGAGGCAGAAGAGGCCGGGTATGAGGTGATCCCCGTTCGGTGATCGCTTAAGCGTTCCGACTTCGACAGACCCTCCGACCGGGTCACGGAACGACGGGGTCCGGTGTCATGTCCAGATGCAGTTCGGTTCCGGTATAGGGGTTCGACGCGATCGTCTCGTCGTCGAGCTCCACGCCCAGACCCGGCTCCGTGGAGGGGATCACGTACCCGTCCTCCCATTGGATCGACGATTTGAGGACCGACATATAAGGCCACTCAAACCGACCGATCGACTCCATGATGAGGAAGTTCGGAGAGCAGGTCGCGATCTGAATGTTGGCCGCCGCGACCACCGGGCCGCAATAGAGGTGCGGAGCGATCTGCGCCTGCCGCGTTTCCGCCATGGCGGCGATCTTCTTGGCCTCCAGCAAGCCGCCGACCCGACCCAGGTTCATCTGCAGGATTGACGCCGCCCCGGCCTCCAGAACCCTGGCGAACTCGTGCTTGGTGCACAGCCGCTCTCCCGTCGCGATCGGCACCGAGGTGAACCGTGCGATCTCGGCCATATCGGCGGGGTTCTCCGGGGTTGTCGGCTCCTCGAACCACAGCGGCTCGTAGGGCTCCAGCCGCCGGGCCATGCGCTTGGCACCGGATACGGTGAACTGGCCGTGTGTGCCGAACAGCAGATCCGCGCGGCTGCCGACCGCCTCCCGGATGCGTTTGCAGAACACCTCGGAGCGCTCCAGGTCTTCCATGCGCGGCTGATGGCCATCGTAGACGGAGTAAGGGCCGGCCGGATCGAACTTCACCGCCGTGAACCCTTGTTCGACCATCCGCACCGCGGTCTCGGCAGCCATGTCGGGGTCGTTGTAGACGTTGGGCTCATCCGGGTTCGGGTAGACGTCGCCGGCCGCTGGATACAGGTAGGTGTAGCTGCGGAGCCGTTCCTGCACCTTACCGCCGAGCAGGTCGTAGACCGGCCGATCGGCGGCTTTGCCGACGATATCCCAGCAGGCCATTTCCAGTCCGCTCAGCACCCCCATGACCGTCACGTCCGGACGGAGGGTGAAGCCGGCACCATAGGTGCGGTGCCAGAGCTTCTCGATATGCCCCCGTGGCATGCTCGGTAATCAGTCGTGCACTTGAATCGGAGCCGGCTTGCTGCCCGTTGCGCG
>JANSYC010000179.1 GCA_024742605.1 Alphaproteobacteria bacterium
ACCAGTAGCGAAAAGCTGGAAGTATCTGTTGTCTGGGTCATGGCGTGATCTACCTGGCGGTTGCTGCCGCCGGTTGGGTGGGTGTTGGTTCACCCGGAGATTACGCCGCCTCAAAATTTCCACCAACTCCGAGACACGACCGATCTCACCGTCGCATTCGCCACTGCCTTGGCTGACCAAAGTCTCAGGCCGGTCATCTTTTTTGAGGGTCAGTTCGCCACGGGCTGGGTTCGGATCTGGTCGGGGCTGGGAAAGGTCAGTTGGAATGGCCAGGCCTGGGCTGGAGCTGGGTCTCTGCTCGGGCTCGGAGCGATTGATGAAACTGGGGAGGTCGTGGCGGGCGGCACGGCCGTCTCGCTGTCCGGCGTGCCGCTGGATCTTGTGCAGATGGCGATCGAGGAGGCGCGCCAGGGCCTGCCGGGCCGGATCTGGCTGGGGCTCCTGGCCGAGAATAGCGAAATCATCGCCGATCCGGTGCAAGCCTTCTCGGGTCGGCTCGATGTCCCCGAAATCAAGGACGATGCCAACACCTGCACCATCACTATCAGCTATGAGAGCCGTCTGATCGACCTGACCGTGGCGCGGACCTGGCGCTACACCCATGAAAGCCAGCAGGTCTTATATCCCGGCGATCTTGGCTTCGAATATGTGACCGCGATCCAGGACCGCGAAATCACCTGGGGGAGGGGGTGACGGCAGGGTTCAGGTTTTGAAGGGGTTCACCAGTGTCAGTCGGTCTTCCACCACGAGACCGTCTTGCATGTCCTCGGTATAAAGGGTTGTGCAATGATTTTGCAGCGCTGCCGCGACAATCATCGCATCGTAGACCGAAAACCCGTAACGCTCGCCAAGGGCACGCCCGATCGCGTGCGTGGCGGGCGTCAAGGCGACGACCGGGCAGAGCGAGGAAACGCCGTCAAGGAAGGCACCTGCTTCCTGCCACGACAGGCCCGCTTTGCGGAGGCAATTCACCAGCGCCTCGTTCAACACCTGAACGCTGATCATGGCGCCGCGAGAGATCAGCCCTTCGGCGATCTCCGCCTTCGGCCCTTCGTCGAGTAAGTAGAGGAGGATGTTGGTGTCCAGAAACTCAGCGCTCATGCGCATCATCACGGCTTAAACGTGCTGTGGCGGGCAGCCGGCCTCGGAATTGTCTAAGCCCCGCCAATACCTCTTCGGGGCGCATATGACGGGCAATGGCAAGGCCAGTAGCGTCTGCATGAAGATCGATGTGGTCGCCTTCCTTGAGGCCCAGCTGGCGGACCAGCTCAGCGGGCAGACGTACGGCAAGAGAATTGCCCCATTTTGCGACTTGCATGATGGTATCTTCTCCTCGAGCGGATATACACGACGGGAATGTATATCCCGTTGGGCGCTTCCGCAAGTGAGAGAACCGAGAGCCCCAAAAGGACAGACACTCATGCCCCGCGTTGAACACTGGGAACGCCTGCTCGCAGCGGCGATCGACACCGCACGCGCGCGTCCTTTTGTCTGGGGCGTCCATGACTGCCCGACCTTCGCTTTTGAGGTCCGTATGATCCTCACCGGCGGTGAGGACATCGCGGCCCTCTGGCGCGGGCGCTACACCAGTCACAACCAATAGCGGCAAAGAAACCAGTACCGACTATTACTACGGCTTCGGGTCGTGTCTCGAAAGCTGTGGAAATTCCCTGGCGGCGCTCATCGGGCGTGTGAGGGATCGGTGTTTCAGGCTGCGAGGTCAAGGGGCATTGGTTCGAGAGGCTGAGAGAGGGTTTCCCAGCCATCGACCTTGCGCATCTGGATCTGGCCGGAGGCGAGCAGCGCCCAGAGCAGCATCGGCACGGTCTCGGCACAGGGCAGCACGGTCT
>JANSYC010000053.1 GCA_024742605.1 Alphaproteobacteria bacterium
CCGGCGGTCGCCGCCGCTCCGCCGCCCACCGCCCCGGAGCCGGCGGCGCCGGAACCGAAGCCGACACCATCGCCGCAGGCCCAGCCGGAACAGGTATCGAAGCCCGTTCCCGCCGCCGAACCCAAAGCGCCTGCCGCCGGCGCCTATCGCATCCAGCTTGCCGCCGTGCGCAGCGAAGAGGTGGCGGCAAGCGAATGGAACCGGTTGAAGCGACGCTATTCCGATGTTTTGGGGGCGCTGACACCGCATTATCAGCGGATTGATCTCGGCGCGTCCAAAGGCGTGTTCTACCGGGTGCAGGGCGGCGATGTCAGCCGGTCCGCCGCACAGGATATCTGCGCGCGCCTGAAGGCCCAGGAGCAGGCCTGCCTGGTCATCAATCCGTGATCGCATCCGGAACGACTTTTCCAGCCGGAACGCGAAGGGCGATCCTGGGCTGCGCGGGGCGGTCGTTGTCGCTGGACGAACGGGCGTTCTTCCAGCGCGAGAAGCCCTACGGGTTCATTCTGTTCGCCCGGAACATCGACACGCCGGATCAGGTGCGGGATCTGGTGACGGAGATGCGCGGCACGGTCGGATGGCAGGCACCGGTGCTGATCGACCAGGAGGGCGGCCGCGTCCAACGCATGACCCGGCCGCATTGGCGCAAATACCCCACAGGCGCGGTCTTCGGCGCGCTGTACGAGCGCGATCCGGACCGCGCGGCGGATCTTTGTCGTCTCAATGCTCACCTGCTGGCCTCGGATCTGGCGGAGCTCGGGATCGATGTGGATTGTCTGCCGTTGCTGGATCTGCCGCAGCCGGGGGCCCATGATGTGATCGGGGCGCGGGCGTTTTCCGCTGATATCGCGCCTACCGTTGCGCTCGCCCGGGCTCAGGTCGCGGGTTTGGCCGATGCGGGGGTCACCGGCGTGATCAAGCATATTCCCGGTCACGGTCGTGCGTTGGCGGACAGTCATCTCGATCTGCCCCGCATCGATACGCCCCTGGCGACCCTGGAAGCCCACGATTTTCCGCCGTTCACGGCCTTTGCCGACGCACCCTACGGAATGACCGCGCATTTGCTCCTGACCGCCCTTGATGCGGAGCGGCCGTCCACCACATCGGCTGTCGTGATCCAGCACGTCATTCGCGGCACGATCGGGTTCAAAGGGCTGCTGATGACTGACGACCTCTCGATGAATGCGCTTGGCGGCCCTCTGGGAGAGCGGGCGGCGGCATCGATCGCGGCCGGCTGCGATCTGGTGCTGCATTGCAATGGGGATATGACGGAGATGGAGCCGGTCATGGCGCAGGTTCCGGAGCTGGACGGCGCAAGTGCTGACCGTGCACGGCGCGCGGATGCCCTGCGCTTTGAAATCCGGGACAATGGACAATCGGCGCCCCTTGGCACAGCCGAGCGTCTCGCCGACGAATTGGGGGCAAGCTGGCCGGAGTCAGAGGGGCGCCGCGCCTGATGGATCTGTTCGAGAACTTCGACGCGACCATGCAGGCGGCTTCGGTCTGGATTCTGCCGGTCCTGCTGGCGATCACCCTGCATGAGGCGGCGCATGGCTATGCGGCGAACCGCTTGGGCGATCCGACGGCCCGGCTGATGGGGCGGGTCTCCTTGAATCCGTTCCGCCATATCGATCCGATCGGAACCGTTCTGATTCCCGGCATGCTGCTGCTGGTGGGCGCGCCGTTCCTGTTCGGCTACGCGAAACCGGTGCCGGTGAACTTCTCCCGTCTTGGCAATCCCCGGCGCGACATGGCCCTGGTGGCGGCGGCCGGGCCGGCGGCGAATTTGGTCCTGGCCTATCTGGCGTGCCTGTTGCTGCACGCGGTCGTCTGGCTGCCGGATGTCTCTATGGAATGGTCGCTGCTGGTGCTGGAGAAGATGATCCTGCTCAATCTGGTCCTGGCGCTGTTCAACATGATCCCGATCCCGCCGCTCGACGGCGGCCGGATCCTGGTATCGATCCTGCCCGATCAGTTGGCCTGGCGGTTGGCGCGGCTGGAGCGGGCGAGACTGGTTCTGGTGATCGGCCTGCTGTTCCTGCTTCCCTTCATGGCGGAGCAATTCGGGTATAAACTGGATATCATTGGCACTTTGGTTATGGGGCCGGTCGTTTTCCTGGCGGATATTCTGCTGACGGCGGCCGGTCACTGAACCTTTGTCCGAAATCCGGTCGGGGACGCGATTCCGGCCAAGCGGTGTCATAGCCACGCGGGACCGATTTTTGGTGCAGACCGACCCTTTCGAAAGCCCCACTCCGGACTATCGTCGGCGGCGCGAGCCGGTGCAGTTGTCGCTGTTCCTGAATCTGGATGGGTTCGAGGGGCCGATTGACCTGCTGCTGTCCCTGGCACGGGACCAGAAGGTCGACCTGACGCAGATCTCGATTTTGGCATTGGCGGACCAATACCTCGTTTTCGTGCGCGAAGCCCAGGTCCTGAATCTGGAGCTGGCGGCGGATTATCTGGTGATGGCGGCCTGGCTGGCCTACCTCAAGTCCCGCTTGCTTCTGCCGCCCGAGGAGGGCGAGGACGAGGATCAGGATCCCGAAGCACTGGCCGAGATGCTGCGGTTCCAGCTCCAGCGCCTGGAGGCGATGCAGACGGCCGGAGAGCGTCTGTTCGTCCGCCATCAGCTGGGTGTTGATGTTTTTCCGCGCGGCCGGCCGGAAAATCTCGGAGCGCGTTTCCGGTCCGTCTATGACGCGACCCTCTACGATCTGCTGCGGGCCTACGCCGATCACAAGCTGAGAGGCCAGGACAGCACCCTGCGGATCGCTGAAACCGACCTGTATTCCGTGGAGCAGGCGGTGGAGCGCTTGCGTTTGTTCATCGGCCGGGTGCCCCAATGGCGTACCCTGTTCAGCTTCCTGCCCGAAAATCTGCGAGGGGTCCTGATGTTTCGATCGGCAATCGCCTCGACTTTTGTCGCCAGTCTGCAATTGGTGAAGGACGGGCAAGCCAGCATAAGGCAGGACGGCACATTCGGGCCGATCTGGTTGCGGTCGACGCCAGAGCAGGATGTCATGTCGGACGATCCGGAGTCAGGAGGCCACGGTGGGGAGAGGGCCGAATGAATGAGATCGAAGCCGATCTGCCGGACCTCCTGATCGACGCGGATGAGCGCCGACGCTGGTCGCGCGCGGTCGAGGCGCTACTGTTCGCCAGTGCCGAGCCGTTGACCGAAGACGATCTCGCCAAGCGGATTCCGGGAGAGGTGGATCTCCAGGTCGTGCTGGAGGAGCTGGCGGCCCAATACGAGGACCGCGGGGTCAACCTGGTGCAGACCGGAAGCCGCTGGGCTTTCAGGACCGCCCCGGACCTGGCGCCTCTGCTGCGGAGCGAGCGGCCGGTGCGCCGGAAGCTCTCGCGCGCCGCGATCGAAACTCTGTCCATCATCGCCTATCACCAGCCGGTCAGCCGGGCCGAGGTCGAGGAGATCCGGGGGGTTGCGCTGTCCAAGGGCACGATGGACACGTTGCTCGAGGCCGGTTGGATCAAGCCGGGCCGGCGCCGCGATACCCCCGGCCGTCCGCTGACCTGGCTCACAACGCCCGCCTTCCTCGATCAGTTCGGGCTGGAGGACATCAGGAGCCTTCCTGGGCTGGAGGAGTTGAAGGCGGCCGGATTGCTGGACCGTCGCGGAGGACTCACATCCATTGCCATGCAACCCGAGGATCTCGACGACGAGGAGGAAGACGACGATGAGCAGCTCGACTTCCTGCCGGACGACGGTGATCCGGATGAGGCCTGGGAACGTGGATCTGGGCCTGCGGCGACCGAGGATGGTGACGAAGAGCCGACCGCCGGCTGAGCCCGCCTTGCGTACCTGCGTGGCACTGTGTATGTGACCGACATGGTTGCTCTGATGAATACTGAAACCCCTTTGGACAGGGCCTCGGATGCCGAATCTGCGCCGGCCCCAGCCTTGGCGCTTGAGGGTGTTTTCCATGAGTATGGCGGCGTGCGTGCGGTCGATGGCGTCGATGTTTCTGTCCAGCCGGGCGAGGTGCTGTGTCTTCTGGGCCCCTCCGGCTGCGGCAAGACCACCGTCCTCAGGATCGCTGCCGGCTTGGAGCCGTTGCAGAGCGGACGTATCCTGTTGGACGGACGGGTGGTCGCGGGCGAGGGTCCGGAAGTGCCGCCGGAGCGCCGCGGCGTCGGTCTGGTGTTCCAGGATTACGCGCTGTTTCCGCATCTGAGCGTTCAGGACAATGTCAGCTTCGGATTGACCGATCTGCCGAGCCGACTCCGCTCACAGCGGGTGGAGGAGGTGCTGGACATGGTCGGCATGGCCGGGTTCCGCCGCACCTTTCCCCATGAGCTGTCGGGCGGCCAGCAGCAGCGCGTGGCCCTGGCCCGTGCCCTGGCGCCGCGCCCCAGGGTCGTCTTGCTGGACGAACCCTATTCCGGACTGGACGCCCGGCTGCGCGATCGGGTCCGCGATGAAGTCCTGCACATCCTGAAAGCCAGCGGATCCGCCTGCCTGATGGTCACCCACGACAGCGAAGAAGCCATGTTCATGGCCGATCGGATCGCGGTCATGCGAAACGGCAGAGTCGTTCAGCAGGGCTCGCCGGTCGAACTGTACTGCGATCCGGCGAACGCGTTCGTCGCGTCGTTTTTCGGTGAGGTGAACCAAATTCAGGGTGTCGTCCAGGGCGGAGGTGTCGAGACTCCGGTCGGCATCATTCCGGTGCGCGGCGTGGCAGACGGCACGGCGGTTACGGTGGTGATCCGCCCGGAAGGGGTGCGGCTTCAGAAATGGGTCGAAATGTTCGAGGATGATCCTTCGGCGGTGGTGGAACAGGCGCGCTTGCTCGGGCGAAGCAGCCTGGTGCATATGACCGTGACCGGGCCTGCGGGATGGACGGGGGGGACCGCGCACCTGCATGCTCGGGTTTCCGGGGTCTTTCTGCCGCGCTCGGGATCACGTCTTCGCGTGGGAATCGACGAGACTCAAACCTTTGTCTTCCCCGAAGGCTAAGGTGACACTACATTGCGGACATGGCGTTCGCGGGCTGCGGTCCGCAACGGGGTAGGGCGGAGAAAATGGCGGGGCAGGCCGGTGAGCGGCGCCCCGGAAATTGACACGGACACTGAGAGCGCTTCATGGGTACGTTTAGCATCTGGCATTGGCTCATCGTTCTGGCGGTTGTGTTGCTGCTTTTCGGCGGCCGCGGCAAGATCTCCCAACTGATGGGAGATTTCGGCAAGGGCCTCAAAAGCTTCAAGAGCAACATGAAGGAGGATGAGGGCGCCACCGAGGACCAGCAGGCGAAGTCGGTCGCCGACGACAGCGGTGCGCAGAAGGCGCCGTCGTCCGAGAAAACGGATCAGGCCGCCAAGAGCTGATCCGTGCGGGCAGGGGCTGACCGGTCCCGTCCTTCTATGGCCTTAGCCGCAGCACGGGATCTGGTCCGAGTGTTCCTTTGAACAGTCGGGTTCGGGGTGAACGGCGCGTTCGGGGACTCAAATGTTCGACCTAGGTTGGCAGGAATTTCTCCTGGTGGCGCTGGTGGCAGTGATTGTCGTCGGCCCGAAGGACCTGCCGCGCGTGGTGCGCACCGTCAGCCAATGGATCCGCAAGGCCCGCTCGGTTGCGAGCGAGTTCCAGGGCAGTCTCGAGGAAATGGCCCGCGAGGCCGATCTGGACGATGTGCGCAAACAGGTCCAGTCGGTCTCCCGAGACGGGCTCGGCAAATCCCTTGAGAAACAATTCGACCCCGATGGAAAAATTCGAAGCTCGTTCGACGATGCGCGGAAAGCGGCCGATGCCGAAAGCATCGAGTCGGACGTGAAAGAGACCCAGACCATGGTTCGGGATCTGACAAAGGAGGATGTCCGCAAGATGACCGGTGCGGACAAGGAGGCCAGCGCGTCGAACGCCGAGGAGCCGTCTCCGGACCCGTCGATCGCCGATCCGGAGACGCAGAAAGCGCTGGAGAGCGCCGAGGCTGGAGCCGCCAACAAGACCTCGAAGATTAAACCCGAGACCTCCTCAGACATCGCGCCCGAGGGCGCTCCCGAGTCGGCACCTGCCGCTCCGAAGAAGCGCGAAGAGAGCTGAGGCATGGCCGAGCGACTTGAGGGTCCGGACGAGGAAGCCGAGGGCGGCAAGATGCCGCTGATGGACCATTTGGTCGAATTGCGCCGCCGATTGGTGATCTCGATCGGCGCGTTCATCGTCTGTTTCTTCGTCGGCTATGCGGTCGCCGAGCCGATCTACCAGTTCCTGGTCGAACCGTTGGCGCAACTGCTGGATGGCCAGCAGGGCCGGCGGATGATCTATACCGCCCTCCACGAGGCGTTCTTCACCTATGTGAAAGTGGGCTTCTTCTTCGCGGCCTGCATCTCGTTCCCGATCGTTTCGATTCAGATCTGGCTGTTCATCGCACCGGGCCTGTACAAGCACGAGCGGAAGGCGCTGATGCCCTTCCTGGCCGCGACGCCCTTCCTGTTTCTGCTCGGCGCGTCGATGGTCTACTACATCGTCATTCCGCTGGCCTGGCAGTTCTTTCTTGGCTTCGAATCACCCGGGACCGACGGCAATCTGGCGATCGTGCTCGAGCCGAAGGTGGGTGAATACCTGTCGCTCGTGATGCGCCTGATCTTCGCGTTCGGCGTGGCGTTCGAGCTGCCGGTCTTGCTGGTGCTGCTGGCGCGGGTCGGTCTGACCACGGCGGCCGGGCTCGCCAGCAAGCGCCGCTACGCCATCGTCATCGCCTTCGTCGCCGCCGCGATCCTGACCCCGCCGGATGTGATCAGCCAGGTGCTGCTGGCGGTTCCGATCATCGTGCTCTACGAGATCTCCATCATCTGCGCCCGTTTCATCGAGAAGAAGCGGGAGGATGATGCTGCCCTCGACGACGAGCCGGATCCGGATCCGAAACCCGGCGGTGGCAGCTCGTCGGCCCGGTCGTCGACCGGCGGGGATGAGGAAGCCGGTCCTTAGGCGCCTGCGAGAGGCCCTGGACCGGCGGGAGGCGGCTCGCGTATAAGCGCGCCATCTCTTTCACAATGAGTCCGCAGGTTCGTCATGCATGACATTCGCCGCATTCGAGAGGATTCCGAGGGTTTCGATGCCGGATTGGCCAAACGTGGCCTGTCTCCGGTGTCCGCCTCCATCCTTGCGGTCGACACGGCTTGGCGGGAGACCACGACCGAGCTCCAGGCGGCGCAGGCGCGGCGGAACGACGCCTCCAAGCAGATCGGGATCGCCAAGCGCAACGGCGAGGATGCCGAGCCGCTGATGCACGAGGTCGCGACCCTCAAGACCCGGATGGCTGAATTGGAGGAACGCGAACGCAGCCTCCAGATCGAGGTCGAAGAGCTTCTGTCAGGCTTGCCGAACCTTCCGTTGGACGATGTGCCGATCGGCACGGATGAATCCGACAACGAGGAGGTGCGCCGGGTGGGCGCGCCGGTGACCTTCGAGTTCCCGGCCAAGGATCATGTGGCACTGGGCGAGGGCTTGGGCTGGATGGATTTCGAGGCGGGGGCAAAGCTCTCCGGCGCCCGGTTCGTGGTGCTCCGTGCCGGATTGGCACGTTTGGAGCGGGCGCTTGCGTCCTTCATGCTCGATATCCACACCACCGAATTCGGATATGTCGAGACCGTGCCGCCGTTCCTGGTGCGCGACGCGGCGGTCTACGGGACCGGCCAGCTTCCGAAGTTTTCCGAGGACCTGTTCCGCACCACCGACGGGTTCTGGCTGATCCCGACCGCCGAGGTCCCGCTGACGAATCTGGTGGCGGGCGACATCCTCAACGAGGCTGATCTTCCGATGCGGATGACCGCCTATACCCCGTGTTTCAGGTCGGAGGCGGGCTCCGCCGGGCGCGACACGCGCGGCATGATCCGCCAGCACCAGTTCAGCAAGGTCGAGATGGTGTCGATCACCCATCCGGATCAGTCGGACGCCGAGCTGGAGCGGATGACCGGCTGCGCCGAGGCCATCCTGCAGCGGCTGGGGCTGGCCTATCGGGTGATGAAGCTGTCGACCGGCGATATGGGGTTCGGCGCGCGCAAGACCTATGACCTTGAGGTCTGGCTTCCGGGTCAGGAGGACGGCAGGGGCGCCTATCGCGAGATTTCCAGCTGTTCGACCTGCGGCGACTTCCAGGCGCGCCGCATGAAGGCCCGGTTCCGGCACGAGGGCGAGAAGCAGACCCATTTCGTCCACACGCTGAACGGCTCCGGGCTGGCGATCGGCCGCACCATGATCGCGATTCTGGAGACCTACCAGCAGGCGGACGGGACCATCCGGATTCCAGATGCGCTGAAGCCCTATATGGTCGGCTTGGACGTCCTGGCGCCGTCCTGACGGATGCCAAACCCTTAAGGAGCGCTGCAATGCCGGACTGGCCCGAGACCTCTTGGCCGATGGATCTGAGCGAAGCCCGTATCCTGTGCTCGAACGATGACGGCATCCACGCGCCGGGCTTTGAGGTTCTGGAGCGGATCGCCCGAAACCTGTCCGAGGATGTCTGGGTGGTCGCACCGGAAACCGAGCAGAGCGGGACCGGCCATTCCCTGACCCTGCGGCGGCCGCTGCGTATCCGGAAGGTCTCGGAGAAGCGTTATTCGGTGGACGGTACACCGACCGACTGCGTTCTGCTGGCGATCAACCAGATCATGAAGGATCAGCGCCCGACCCTGGTGCTGTCCGGAGTGAACCGTGGCGGAAATCTGGGGGAAGACGTGACCTATTCGGGCACGGTGGCTGCGGCGATGGAGGCGACGGTGCTCGGCGTGCCGGCCATCGCCCTCAGCCAGGTCTATGGCGGTGACACCGTGCCTTGGGATGCGGCCGAGCAGCACGGCCCGGACCTTGTCCGAAAGCTGTGCGCACACGGCTGGCCCGCCAACACGTTGATCAATGTTAATTTTCCGGACCGGTCCGCGGGCGAAGTGATCGGGGTCCGGGCCTCCAGCCAGGGCCGGCGCAAGTTGGGAGACGAAATCGTCGAAAGCCGCGATCCGCGGGGCGTGCCCTATTACTGGATCGGCGGCATGCGGACCGAAGACAGCACACTTGCCGGCACGGACCTGAATGCGGTGACCCATGGGGCGATCGCGGTCACGCCGATTGGCATGAACATGACCCATCGCCCGACCCTGACCGAGCTTGCGAGCCTGTTGCAGAATGGCAAGCTTGCGGGGGAGCACGCGGATTGAGCCTCGACGCGGCCCGAAAAATCCGGCTGATCATGGGGTTGCGGCGCCAGGGCATCACGGATGCCGCCGTGCTGGGCGCCATGGAGCGGGTCCCACGGGAGGTGTTCGTCGACAAGGCGTTTCTGGATCAGGCCTGGGAAGACCGGGCGCTGCCGATCGCCCAGGGTCAGACCATCAGCCAGCCCTATATCGTGGCCCTCATGACCCAGGCGTTGAAGCTGACCGATCGGACCAAGGTTCTGGAGATTGGGACCGGCTCCGGCTATCAGGCGGCGATCCTGGCGCGGGTGGCGCGTCGGGTCTACACGGTCGAGCGGCATCCGGAGTTGCTGGAGGTGGCGGAGGCCCGATTCGCCGAAATGAAGCTCCACAACATCCACACCCGCGCCGGCGACGGCTGGAAAGGCTGGCCCGAGCAGGCGCCTTTCGAAGCGATCATCGTTACGGCGGCGGCGGACGGCATACCGGACACGCTGCTCGATCAACTGGCCGTCGGCGGTCGTATGGTGGCGCCGATCGGGCGCTCCGGTGAGACCCAGAAGCTTGTCCGCTTCACCCGGACCGAGTCCGGTATCGAGGAAGAACCGCTGATTGATGTTCGTTTCGTTCCCCTGATCCACGGTGCCCGCGATGCCCGTTCCGGTTCGCGTTGAGACCAGGATGTTCCGGCCTTAGACTGCAAGCCATGTGCAACGTCACCGCGATTTCCCGAGAGCTCGCCGCCACCGCCCGCCTGTGGCTGGCCTCGCTCGGGTTGAGCGTGCTGCTGGGACTCTCGGCCTGCGCCCCCGCCGGGGGTCCACAAGGTGCTCTGGGGCAGGGGGCGGGACCGGAGAGCGGTGTGATTTCGGTGCGGCCCGGCGATACGGTCTACTCGGTCGCCCGGCGTTACGGCGTCTCTCAGCGTGAACTGATCGAGATGAACGGATTGCGGCCGCCCTATCTGCTGCGGGTCGGCCAGAGCCTGCGGATCTCAACCCAGCGCATCCATACGGTTCGGCCCGGCGATACGGTATCCGAGATCGCCGAACGCTACGGAGTGAGCCAGCGAGAGCTTGTTGCCCGCAACGGGCTCCGCCCGCCCTATCTCATCCGGGTCGGAGATCGGTTGAGCGTTCCGGGCGGACGCGGGCCGGGCGTGAGTACGGACGGCTCCGACGGTCTGGTGATCGCCTCTCGTACCCCGCGTCCCGTCGCGCCGCCGGCACCCAGTCAGCCGCCGCCTCGAACCAGCAATCAGGGAGACGGACAGCCCTGGTCGTCCGGAGGCCGTCTATATTTCCCGGTGCCGGCCGGCACCCGCGTGCCGCCTCAGGACCAGATTGCGAAGGGAACGGCTGACGGCCCGCCGGTTCCCACCCCGCGGCCCAATGCCGATGCCAGATCCGCGCCGCCGCCACCGCCTGCGGCCGTGATACCGACCTCCGCTCCAGCGCGCTCGAACCCGGGCCCGGTCGGCGATCTGACGCCACCCGCCCTTGCGGGTCGGTTCGCCTGGCCGCTGAAGGGGCGGATCATCGGCGGCTTCGGCCCCCGGGAGAGCGGCCTGCACAATGACGGCTTGAACATCGCGGCACCGATCGGCACCGCGATCCGCGCCGCCGAGAACGGCGTGGTTGTCTATGCCGGGAACGAGCTGCGCGGGTTCGGCAACCTGCTGCTGATCAAGCATGCGGACGGCTGGGTCACCGCCTATGCCCATGCCGAGACCCTGAAGGTCGGGCGCGGCGATCAGGTCCGGCGCGGGGACGTCATCGCGACGGTCGGTGACAGCGGCAATGTGGGCGAGCCGCAGCTGCATTTCGAGATCCGCAAGGGCCAGCAGGCGGTCGATCCCCGCAAACAACTGCCGAGCACCCAGACCTCGTCCGATCTCCCGGAGGTGCGGCCCACCGGCTGATCCTATCCGAACAGCCAGCTCCACAGGATCGGCAGCAGGATCGCCGTTGCGAGCGCGTTCAGGCCCATGGCCAGGCCGGAGAAGGCACCGGCAACTTCGTTCACCTGCATGGCGCGGGCGGTGCCGATGCCGTGGGCGGCGACGCCGATCGCCAATCCCCGCGCCCGCCAGTCCCTGATCCGCAGCAGATTGAGCAGGGGCGGCCCCAGCATGGCGCCGATCACGCCTGTTAGGATCACCATCACCGCCGTCAGGGACGGCAACCCGCCCAGAGCGTCCGAAATACCCATGGCGATCGGGGTGGTGACCGATTTCGGTGCCACCGTGGCCAGCAGAACCGGTCCGGCGCCCAGGGCCCAGGCGATGCCGATCGCCGAAAGCGACGCGGAGAGCGACCCCATGATGATCGAGGCCAGCAACGCGGGCAGCGACCGCCGGACCCGGTCGATCTGATTGTAGAGCGGGATCGCCAGCGCCACGGTCGCCGGGCCCAAGAGGAAGTGGACGAACTGCGCCCCTTCGAAATACTGCTCGTAGTTGGTGCCGGTCAGACTCAGGATCGCCACCACCGCGATCACCGCGATCAGTACCGGGTTGAGCAAGGGGTTCATGCCCGACATGCGGTACAGCTTGCTGCCCCCAAGATATGCGATCAGTGTCAGGGTGAGATGCAGCAGCGGGTTGGTGGCGAGATAGACCCAGATCTGGCCGAGTTGCGCGGTTTCCATCATCGGTCCTCGCCGTCGCTGTCCCGGGTGCCGGACAGACGCCCGAACAGGATCATGGTTCCCGCCGTCACGCCGACCGCGATGAGTGTGGACAGGACCAAGGAGGCTCCAATCGCCAGCCACGCGTCCTGAATCCGGGTGACGTGCAGCATCACGCCGACACCGGCCGGCACGAACAGCAACGAGAGGTGGGACAGAAGGCCGCCGGCGGTGTCCTGCAGCGGCTTCGGCACACCGCGCCGGATCAGCAGGCCGGCAAACAGCAGAACCATGCCCAGCACCGGGCCGGGCAAGGGGATGTCGAGAAACCTAACGACCACTTCGCCGGTGAGCTGGCAGATCAGGAGGAGGGTGAGGCTTTCAAGCATCCCGCATCCTGAACGGCATCAGCGTGTCACGCCACGGCTTTTCCGTGCCGCCCGGCCAGGTCCTGAATATACTGCCAGGCGACCCGACCGGAGCGGGAACCGCGGGTGATCGCCCACTCGCGGGCTTCCGCCTCCAGCTGTTCGCGGCTGATCGGAATGTCGAACGCCTTGCAGTAGCCTTCGATCATGGCGAAGAACGTGTCCTGATCGCAGCTGTGGAAGCCGAGCCAGAGACCGAACCGGTCACTCAGCGAGACCTTCTCCTCGACCGCCTCGGACGGGTTGATCGCGGTCGAACGCTCATTCTCGATCATGTCGCGGGCCATCAGGTGGCGCCGGTTGGAGGTGGCGTAGAACACCACATTCTCCGGTCGCCCCTCGATTCCGCCGTCGAGGACTGCTTTCAGCGATTTGTAGGTGTTGTCCGAATGGTCGAAGGACAGATCATCGCAGAACACCACTGCCCGGCGGTCCCCGGCCCGGATCACGTTCAGCAGGCGGGGCAGTCCTTCAAGGTCCTCGCGGTGGATCTCGATCAGGGCAAGCGCCCCGGGTACTTCCTCGTTGATTTGTGCGTGCACCGCCTTGACCAGGGAGGATTTCCCCATGCCGCGCGCCCCCCAGAGCAGCGCGTTGTTGGCGGGCAGCCCGTCGGCGAAGCGTTTGGTGTTCTCGTAAAGGGTCTGGGTCTGCTGCTCGACGCCTTTCAGCAGATCGACGGCGACCCGGTTGATTTTCGCGACCGGATCCAGCCGCGAGAACTCGGCATTCCAGACGAAGCCGTCCGCGGCCCGAATGTCGCTGGGGCGCTGGGGCGGCGGTGCCAAACGGTCGAGGCTGTCAGCGATGCGACTCAACAGCGCTTTGATCTCTGGATCGGTCATGAAGGGGCCTGTGCAAAACATCCGGGGACTGAGGGTCGCGAACCTAGCGGCGCCGTGCAAACCGGTCAATCTTGCGACTTTCCGGCGCCGGTTTTCCGATTGTGGTGCTGGATGACCGATCTGATCCCTTGAAACCGGGCCGCTCGCGTTGCAAATCCAGCCTTGGTCGCTATAGTCCGGCAACTTTTCAGGACGACATCTGAACCAAGGCGCGCGCCGCCGGCTGTCGGATGCGTCGGGTCCAATTGGAGTGCGCACACCATGTTTATCTCGACGGCCTACGCCCAGGACGCCATGGGCTTCGGAGGCGGCTCGGATTTCTTCGTCCAGCTGATCCCGATTCTGGCGATCGTGGTGATCTTCTATTTCCTCCTGATCCGTCCGCAGCAGAAACGGGCCAAGCAGCACCGGGATGCCTTGGCCTCGATCCGCCGCAGCGATCGGGTCATCACCAATGGCGGTTTGATCGGAACGGTCATCCGGGTCAACGAGGAAGACGACACCCTGACAGTCGAGATCGCGGACAATGTCCGGGTCCAGGTGATCAAGACCATGGTCGCTGAGGTCCGCGCCAAAGGTGAGCCGATCACCGCTGCGCCCGCCAATGACAAGAAGGCGGACGATAAGAAAGCCGACGACAAGGCCGATAAAAAGGCCAAGTAGGCGCGTCCGCCGAAGCCGTTACCGCCCATATTCACCGAGCGAGAGCCACCTACCATGATGCAGTTTCCAGCCTGGAAGATCTTCCTGGTGGTGGCCGTTTGCTTGCTCGGCTTGGTCTACTCCGCGCCGAACCTGATGGAGAAGGACGCATTTGGCGAAGTGCCGGCCGGCGTTCCGGGCCGTCAGGTCAGCCTGGGGCTAGACCTGCAGGGCGGCTCCTACCTTTTGCTTGAGGTCGGAGCCGACACTCTGGTTCGGGAGCGTCTCGAGTCCGTGGAGGATTCGGCCCGGCGCGCGCTTCGGGAAGCGCGGATCGGATATACCGGCCTCGGACTGCGGGAGGAGAGCGTCGTCTTCAGTGTACGGGAGCCTGGAGATCTGAGCGCCGCGGAACGGATCGCCCGGGACTTGGATCAGGGCTACCTGGTGACGGTCGACGGCAGCCGGATCTCCATCGCGCCGACCGAGGAGACGGTCAAGGAAATCGCCCTCAACGCCGTTCAGCAGTCAATCGAGATCGTCCGTCGCCGGATCGATGAGACCGGCACCCGAGAGCCTCTGATCCAGCGACAGGGTGAAGACCGAATCCTGGTGCAATTGCCCGGGATCGACGATCCGGAGCGCGTGAAGGATCTGATCGGGCAGACCGCCAAGCTCTCTTTCCATCTGGTCGATACCACGGCACCCGCGACCGGAGCGACCCCGCCCGGCACCATGCGAGTTCCGTCGGTCGACGACCAGGGACCGTCCTCCTACGTGGTCCAGCGCCGGGCAATCCTGTCCGGTGAAAACCTGATCGACGCGCAGGGCACTTTCAGCGACAACCGCCCCGTCGTCTCGTTCCGGTTCGATACCGTGGGCGGTCGTAAATTCGCCGACGTGACGGCTGAAAATGTGGGACGGCCTTTCGCCATCGTCCTCGATGGGGAAGTGATCTCGGCCCCGGTGATCCAGACCGCGATCCTGGGCGGCTCCGGAATCATCACGGGACAGTTCACGGTTCAGCAGGTCCAGGATCTGTCGCTGCTGCTGCGCGCGGGTGCTTTGCCGGCCCCGCTGACGGTGCTGGAGGAGCGGACCGTCGGACCGGGCCTGGGCGCCGACTCGATCGAGGCCGGTAAGGTCGCGGCGATCGTCGGCATGGTTCTGGTGGTGGCCTTCATGATCATCGCCTACGGTCTGTTCGGAATCTTCGCCACGGTGGCTCTCGGCTTCAACATCGTTCTGATCCTCGGTGCCCTGTCTGTGCTGCAGGCCACGCTGACCCTGCCGGGGATCGCGGGGATCGTGCTCACGGTCGGCATGGCGGTCGACGCCAACGTGCTGATCTTCGAGCGGGTGCGGGAGGAGATGGACAATGGACGCTCCCCCATCAATGCCCTGGAGTCCGGCTACAGTCGGGCGCTGACGACCATTGTCGACTCCAATCTGACCACCCTGTTCGCCGCGATCTTCCTGTTCGCGCTCGGCTCCGGACCGGTCAAAGGATTTGCCGTGACCCTTGCGATCGGCATCCTGACCTCGATGTTCACTGCCGTCATGGTCACCCGGATGTTTGTCGCGATCTGGGCCATCCGGACCAAACCCCGCGCCATTCCGATTTGAGAACGAGGACATGACCATGCTGAAGCCGGTACGCTTCGTTCCCCGGAAGACAAAGCTCCCGTTCTCGGGACTGCGGAAATACGCATTCGCGCTCTCGGCCTTGATGGTGCTGGGGTCTTTCCTGTCTGTTGGGTTTATCGGATTGAATTTCGGAATCGACTTCAGGGGCGGGATCGTGATCGAGATCCGGACCGAGGGTCCAGCCGATATCAGCCAGATACGCGCCGATCTGGGTGGGTTGAGCCTCGGGGAAGTCAGCATTCAGGAGTTCGGTGATCCCCAGGAGGTTCTGATTCGGGTCCAGCGCCAGGAGGGCGCGGAGCGGGAACAGATTGCCGCGATCGACACGATCAAATCCCAACTGGGCGACAGTGTCGAATATCGGCGGACCGAGTTCGTGGGGCCGACCGTCGGCGCGGAACTGATCGAGGCGGGGATCTGGGCGGTGGTTTTGGCCCTGCTGTCGATCCTGGTCTACGTCTGGTTTCGCTTTGAGTGGCAATTCAGTGTGGCTGCCATCGCGGCGTTGAGCCATGACGTGATCACCACGATCGGGCTGTTTGCTCTGATCCAGCACGAGTTTAACCTGGCGACCGTCGCCGCCGTGCTCACGATTGCCGGTTACTCGATCAACGATACGGTCGTGATTTTCGACCGGGTGCGGGAGAATCTGCGGCGCTACAAGACAATGGAACTCGCGGATCTGTTGGATGTGTCGAGCAACGAGACCCTGTCGCGCACCGTGATGACCTCCGGCACCACCTTGCTCGCCCTGATCGCCATCTATGCTTTCGGCGGACCGGTTCTGGCGGATTTCGCGCTCGCGCTGATCTGGGGCATCGTGGTGGGAACCTACTCCACGCTGTTCGTTGCAGTCCCGCTGTTGCTCTATACCGGCGTGCGTCGCGGCGGGGATGAGGAGCAGGACGAAAGCGGCTTGCAGATGCCGGAATACGAACGCACCGACCGTTGAGCTAAGCGGGGGGAGAGGTCGACATGGACGTAACCCCACTGATCCCGGAAGGACGGCAGATCGTCCAGGGCTATTCCAACGGGCACTTCAAGGTCAATCAGGTGATCTATGAAGGACCGGTTCTGGTCATGCCTGAGCGGACGGAAACCTGGTCCATCGGCTGGGTGTCAGGTGCGGACGAGGCGTCGCTTCTGAACACACTCAATCTCGAAAGTCTTGCGGCGCTGTTCGAGCCCCAGGGGCCCTTCGACATCCTTCTGATCGGCTGCGGCCGGAAACAGGTCTTCATCCGCCCGGATGTGCGGCAGGCCATTCGCGAACGCGGCCCGGTGGTCGAGATGATGGACACGGGGGCGGCCTGTCGAACCTACAATCTTCTGCTCGCCGAAGAGCGGCGTGTGGCGGCCGCCCTTCTGCCGATTCCCGACCTGCCCGTTGGAGCCGCATCATGACCGACCGTCCGTTGCGCGATGCCGTCGCGGCCTGCGAGGCGATCGCCGCTGGCAACAACTCCACCCTGTTTCACGCGGCCCGGCTGCTGCCCCGGCATCGCCGGGATGTGTTTTCGGTGGCCTATGCGGCCATGCGGGTGATCGATGATATCGTGGACGAGGAGTTTCTGACCTTGCCGTCCGATGCACGGGACAGCCAGCGTCCCGTCATCGCCGCCCGGGTCGAGGCCTGGAGACGGCAGACCGCCGAGCATGCGATCCCGGGCCCGCTGCCGGAACTGGTGGCACGCGGGTTCGAACTCGTGATCTGGCCGTCCGATCTCGGCCCGGCCCCCTGGGACGGCCTGGCCGCCGCCCTGCAGGAGGACGTCGCCGAAGCCCCGATGGACGATTGGGCGGCGTTCGAGCGCTATGCCGAGGGGGCCACCGTGGCACCGGCCATGATCTTCATCTACCTGCTGGGCTGTCGGGAGGTTCCGGGCGGCCTGAAGCATGGCCTGCCGCGGTCTGCGCGGTTCTACGCGGCCGATCTGGGGGTGTTCTGCTATCTGGTGCATATCCTGCGCGATCTGGCCAAGGATGTGGGCGCGATCGGACCGGATGCGCCGGGGCCCCGACTGGCCCAGCGTCTGATCACCATCCCGACGGTGGCATTGGAGGCCGCCGGGCTGAACCGGGCTACCCTGGCGGACGCCGTCGCGCAGCCCGGTGACGTGCGTCTGGACCGGCTGGCCGCCGACATGCTGGCGCGGGCGGAGACGCGCCGGAAGGCGGGCCGGGCCCGGCTGGCGGAGCTGACGCCGCTGCTGGGACCGCGCGAGAAAGCGGCGATTGAGGCGCTTGTCCAGGTCTACGAGAAACTGCATCGGGATTTCCGCAAAGGGTATGCGGAGCGTCTGCGGGATCTGCCCGGACTCGAGGAGCCGATCCGCCGGGCGATTTTTGGAACGTGACCGATCGGGCTGCATCCGACACCGACGGCTTCGTCGAGAATTGCCGCCGGATCGCCGAACGGTACGACCGTGAACGCTACCTGACGGCTCTGTTCGCCAAACCGGAGGTTCAACCCGACCTGTTCGTCCTGCTGGCGGCCAATCACGAGATCGCCAAGACCGCCGAGGTGGTGAGCGAGCCGATGATCGGTGCGATCCGGCTGCAATGGTGGCGGGACAGCCTGGACGGGATCGAGGCAGGCGAACCGCGCAAGCATGAGGTCATCACACCACTCGCGGATCTGATCCAGCGGAGTCCGGAGCTCATGCCCGATCTGAGGGCGCTGATCGAGGCGCGGGAGGCGGATCTGGACAGCGCTGAGCCAGCCGATCTGGACGCGCTGATCACCTATGGGGACGGGACCGGCGGCAACCTGCACCGCACCCTGGCACGTGTTCTGGGGGGCGATCCGGACCTGGGTGGTCGAATCGGGCGGGTGTGGGCGGTTGCGGGGCTGATGCGGGGACTGCCGCATCTGATCCGCGCCGGACGACGACCGATACCTACAGTACTACTTGAGAAAAATTATCTATCTCATGAGAAAATATCGGATAAAGGCCCGAGTTCGGATCTGTGCAGCGCGGTCGCCCCGGTGCTGGATTGGTGTCGGGCCGAGCACCAGGCCCTAGGCCGAGAGCCGGCACTGAAGGCCCGCGGGCTAAGGCCCCACCGTCTTCTGGTGGCGCGGCTGGGCGATATTTTAGCGAATTTCGAAAAATCAGGTGGGGATCCGTTTGCGCCGCGGGTGGGAGGGATACCGTCCGGTCTTGCGTGGCGGCATCTGCGCCGGGCGTTTCTGTACCGGATGGGCGTCTGACCGACCGGCACTACTCCGCTGCGAGCGGGAGCGTCTGGGCCAAGCCACTCGACGGCAGCCAGGAGTCCAGGTCCGCAAGGGCGCGGCCCGCCATCACCTTCTTGCGCTCGATTCCCTTGAGCTTTTTCTTCTTGCCGTTCTCGGTGATGACGAAATTCTGCTCCGGTGGCGGCAGCAGCCCGAAATTGATGTTCATCGGCTGAAAGGTGTCGACCTCCGCTTCGCCGGTGATATGGGCGAGCAGGGAGCCGAGCGCGGAGGTCCGCGGTGGTATCGGTAGGGCGCGGTCCAGACGCTCGCAGGCCGCGAACAGCCCGGCGATCAGCCCGATCGCCGCGCTCTCCACATATCCTTCGACCCCGGTGATCTGACCGGCGAACCGCAGGCGAGGATCCGCCTTCATCCGCAGCGCGCCGTCCAGGACCTTGGGGGAGTTGATGAAAGTGTTGCGGTGCAATCCGCCCAATCGCGCGAATTCGGCGTTTTGCAGACCCGGAATGGTCCGGAACACCCGTGCCTGTTCGCCGTGGCGCAGTTTGGTCTGAAATCCGACCATGTTGAACAGGGTGGCAGAGGCGTTGTCCTGGCGCAGTTGCACCACCGCATGGGCGGCCCGGCCGGTCTTCGGATTGGTCAGTCCGACCGGCTTCATCGGCCCGAAGCGCAGGGTCTCCCGACCCCGTTCGGCCATGACCTCGACCGGCATACAGCCGCTGAAATACGGGGTCGACGCCTCCCATTCCTTGAAGGCGATCTTCTCGCCCTCGAGCAGGGCGTCGACGAAAGCCGCGTATTCCGCTTCGGTCATCGGACAGTTGACGTAGTCCTTGCCGGTGCCGCCCGGCCCGACCTTGTCGTAGCGGGACTGCAGCCAGGCGATATCGAAATCGATGCTTTCCGCGTGCACGATCGGCGCGATGGCATCGAAGAAGGCGAGGGCATCCTCGCCGGTCCGCTCGCGGATGGCTTCGGCCAGCGGGGTCGAGGTGAGCGGCCCGGTGGCGACGATCACGCTGTCCCAGTCCGCCGGCGGCGCGCCCGCCACCTCTTCGCGCTGGATGGTGATCAGCGGGTGCGCTTCCAGGGTCCGCTGCACGGTGTTGGAGAACTCGACCCGGTCCACCGCCAGGGCGCCGCCCGCCGGCACTTGATGCTGGTCCCCCGCCGCCATGATCAGCGAGCCACAGCGCCGGAGCTCGGCATGCAGGACACCGACCGCGTTGGCCTCCGCATCGTCCGAGCGGAAAGAGTTGGAGCAGACCAGCTCCGCCAAACCTTCGGTCTGGTGCGCGTCGGTGCCGCGGACGGGCCGCATCTCATGGAGAACCACGGGGACTCCGAGCCGGGCCAGGGCCCAACTGGCCTCGGATCCCGCAAGGCCGCCGCCGATCACGTGAACCGGTGCGGGTCCGTCCGATGTGCTCTGTCCGCTTGGTCCGTTGGTCATGGCTGTCATCCTGTGCATCATGCTCGGAGGTTGCCGAGTCGTTGCCTGTCCTGGAGATAACCGTCCTGTGGGTCACCTGCAATGGCGCACTTGGGCGCGTTCGCCTAAAATGCCGGAGATTCGAAAGGCCGGCATTCAGACCGGACCCAGGAGGAAGCCGCGATGGCGGAGAAGTTCAAGAGTGGAATCCCCCGCGAAACCCGGGAGAAGAGCTATCTGCAGTCCTTCGACCGGCAGAAGCTGGATTCGTCCGACCCGGCCGACTTCGCCTCCAAACTTCTGTCCTTCGTCCGGCAGAACAAGGTTGCCGCCGATGCCCTGATCGCGGGCAATGTGCAGATGCTCGGCTTCGAGGCCCTGCGGGAGCGGTTCGGTGAGCAATGGGAGGGGATCAAGGACAAGGTCCATCTGCTCACGGAAACCACCATCAAGAAGCACATCTCTTCCGACGATGTGTACTGCCTGATGAACGACGACCAGTTCATCGTCTTGTTCGGCAAGGCAACCAAGGCGGCCGCCGGGGTCACAGCCAATCTGATCGGCAAGGAGGTCAATGAGAAACTCTCCGGTGCCGGTGCGGGCGGCGATGCGGTCTCGGTCAAACCGATGGTGTTCGAGGTCCCGCGCGCGGATCCGCCGCCGAAGACGATCGAAGGCCTGGGGGCTACCGTCGAAGAGGCGCAGCGCGCAGCCGAGAAGGCGGAGGAGGCGCGGATCGAGGCCGCCCGCGAAAAGCTGGGAATCCGCTTCTGGCCGGTTGCCAACATGCGCAAGCGGCTTGTCTCCTGCTATCAGGCCGAAATCACGGCGCCGGAGGAGGTGGATCTGGATGTCGACGAGGATCCGGGCACCGGGGCCGCAGCAGCGGCCCTCGACCGGTTCTTGCTTCAGAAGGCGGGGGTGGCGCTGACCGATGCGACCTCGCAGGGACTTAAGGCGTTCATGATCGTGCCGGTGCATTTCGATACGATCGCGATCAAGTCGTTTCGCGCCCGTTATCTCGACATATGCAAGATCCTGCCGCAGGTGGCGGATCGGAAGCTGGTTCTGCTGATCAACGGGCTTGAGGACGGAGTCCCGCAGGCCCGGCTGCATGGGGTCTTCACCTATCTGTCCCCCTATGTCTCGGGATTCATAGGGCAGTTCGGGCGCGAATTTCGACGGGCCGACAAACTCGGCGGGCTGAAGATGATGGCGGTGGCCATGGACGGCACCGGTATGGACCATCCCGGTGCGCCGGAGATTTCGGCCATGAAGGAATTCGTCGCCGGAAACAAGAGCACGCATATTCGGCGATATTTCGTCAATGCCGGGACCTTCGACTGCGCGACCATGGCGCGCCGGGCCAGATTCGACTACGTGCAAGGCATTGGGGTCGCTCCGGCGATGCCGGTTCACGGCAGGGTGTTCAACATCTGACCTGCCTCACGCGGACTTTCGGCTCGGTTTGGCCGGCTTGAGATATCGGGTGAGGTAGTGCCCGGTATAGCTCTCCTTTACCGCAGCGACCTCTTCCGGGGTGCCCGCCGCCACGATCTCACCGCCGCCGTCACCGCCTTCGGGACCAAGGTCGACGACCCAATCGGCGGTTTTGATGACTTCCAAATTGTGCTCGATCACGATCACCGTGTTGCCCTGGTCAACCAGGGCTTGGAGAACCTCCAGGAGCTTTCGGACATCTTCGAAATGCAACCCGGTGGTCGGTTCATCCAGAATGTAGACGGTGCGTCCGGTGGCCCGCCGTGAAAGCTCCTTCGCGAGCTTCACCCGCTGGGCCTCGCCGCCCGAGAGGGTGGTCGCGGGCTGGCCAATCTTGACGTAGCCGAGACCGACCCGGTTCAGGGTCACCAGCTTGTCGCGGATCGAGGGCACCGCCTTGAAGAAATCCGCCCCTTCCTCGACCGTCATCGCCAGTACATCGGCGATGGTCTTGTCGCGGAACCGGATCTCCAGGGTCTCGCGGTTGTAGCGCTTGCCCTTGCAAATATCGCACTCGACATAGACATCCGGCAGGAAGTGCATCTCGATCTTGATGACACCGTCGCCCTGGCATGCCTCGCAGCGTCCGCCCTTGACGTTGAACGAGAACCGGCCGGGCCCGTAGCCGCGTGCCTGCGCTTCAGGCAGACCGGCGAACCAGTCCCGGATCGGTGTGAAGGCCCCGGTATAGGTCGCAGGGTTCGAGCGCGGGGTCCGGCCGATCGGTGACTGGTCGATATCGACCACCTTGTCGAGCTTGTCGATCCCCTCGATCCGGTCATAGGGTGCCGGATGTTCGCGGGCGTTGTGCAGTTGCTTCGCGAGAGCTTTCCAAAGGGTCTCCACGATAAGCGTGGATTTGCCGCCGCCCGAGACACCGGATATGCAGGTGAAGGTCCCGAGCGGTATCTCCAGATCCACGTTCTTGAGATTGTTGCCGGAGGCACCCCGGACCGCCAGAATCTGCCCGCGCTTGCCCTTCCGGCGCTTCGGGATCGGGATTTGCCGGAAACCGGACAGGTACTGTCCGGTCAGGCTCTCGGTGCTGGCGATCACCTCGGCCGGCGTCCCGCTCGCAATCACGGTGCCGCCATGCAGGCCCGCGCCGGGGCCCATATCGACCACGTAATCCGCTTCCCGGATCGCATCCTCGTCATGTTCGACCACCAGAACGGTGTTTCCCAGGTCGCGCAGCCGTTTCAGCGTGACCAGCAGCCGGTCGTTGTCGCGCTGATGCAGGCCGATCGAGGGCTCGTCCAGGACGTACAGCACCCCCGTCAGGCCCGAGCCGATCTGGGAGGCGAGCCGGATCCGCTGACTCTCTCCGCCGGACAGGGTGGCGGAGGCGCGCGAAAGGGTCAGGTACTCAAGACCCACATTGTTCAGGAAGCCGAGCCGCTCGTTGATCTCCTTCAAAATCCGGGCCGCGATGTCGGTCTCCTTCTTACCCAAGGAGTCCTGCAATTGGGTGAACCATCCGACCGCCGTGCCGATCGAGAAATCGGTCACCTCGGAGATTGTCAGATGCTGGATCTTCACCGCCAGCGCTTCCGGGCGCAGGCGCAGGCCGTTGCACGCATCGCAAGGTGCAGCCGCCTGATAGCGGCCCAGTTCCTCGCGCACCCAGGAACTGTCGGTCTCCCGCCAGCGGCGCTGCATGTTCGGAATCACGCCCTCGAACGGCTTGGTGGTCTTATAGGACCGCAGACCGTCCTCGAAGCTCATGGTGACCGGCTCGTCCCCGGTCCCATACAGGATGGCGTCCTGGGCCGCTTGCGGCAGGTCCTGGAATGGAGTTCGGATATCGACGCCGAAATGGGCCGCCAGGCTGTCCAGGGTCTGGGCGTAGTATTTCGAGGTGCTTTTGGACCAGGGATCGACCGCGCCGGCCTTCAGGCTGAGCGCCGGGCTCGGCACCACCAGCTCCGGATCGAAATACATCTTCGAGCCCAGACCGTCACAGGTCGGGCAGGCGCCGAACGGGTTGTTGAAGGAGAACAGCCGCGGCTCGATCTCATCGATGGTAAAGCCGGAGACCGGGCAGGCGAATTTGGCCGAGAAGGTATGGCGTTCGCCGCCATCGGCCTCCTCGGCGATCAGCAGACCGTCCGACAGGCCCAGGGCGGTCTCGATCGAATCCGCCAGACGCGTTTGGATGTCCGGGCGCACCACGAGCCGGTCGACCACCACTTCGATATCGTGCTTCCGCTTCTTGTCGAGCGCCGGGACGTCCTCGATCTCGTAAATCGTGCCGTCGACCTTTACCCGCTGGAAACCACGCTTGCGGAACTCCGCCAGCTCCTTGCGGTACTCGCCCTTGCGGCCACGGATCACCGGCGCGAGCAGGTAGAGCCGCGTGCCCTCAGGCAGTTCCACGATCCGGTCGACCATCTGGCTGACGGTCTGGCTTTCGATCGGCAGGCCGGTCGCGGGCGAATAGGGAATACCGATGCGCGCGAACAGCAGTCGCAGATAGTCGTAGATCTCCGTGACGGTCCCCACGGTCGAGCGCGGGTTCTTCGATGTCGTCTTCTGCTCGATCGAGATCGCCGGAGACAGCCCTTCGATCAGGTCCACATCCGGCTTCTGCATCAGTTCCAGGAACTGGCGGGCGTAGGCCGAGAGGCTCTCCACATAGCGCCTCTGACCTTCGGCGTAGATCGTATCGAAGGCGAGGGAGGATTTCCCGGATCCGCTGAGTCCGGTCAGCACCACCAGGCTGTTGCGCGGCAGATCCACGTCGACATTCCTGAGATTGTGCTCGCGCGCGCCCCGAACCCGGATCACTTTCAGCTCGGTGTCGTGGTAACGGACGGTCGGCTCGGCCGATTTGGACATGCGAAACCTCTGACGGGTGCCGACGCTGGACACACGCAGGCGGGATCCGCGCGGCCGGGACGGGAGGAACAAACCAGCAATATAGGGTCGCAGCCCCCCACCTGACCACCTTCGGATATCGGATTTTCCGTGTGACAGCGACGGGGAACTGCAGCCCGTCTGTGGATGGGGCTGGGGACGACCTGTGGATAACCCGACCACCTCCAAGATCAAGTCCAGACGTAGTGCCGAGTCGCTCCATTGTTGCGGAACCGGATCGTTCCGGAACCGAAAGTCATACGGCGTAACTCAATGCGTGGTTTCGTGATTTCGGCCTTGGAACTTTCTGCGAGCCTGTGGGAAGGTGCGCTCTTGCAACACGGTTCATCGAACGAAATGAGAGCATCATGGCGGGCAGCGTCAACAAGGTCATTCTGGTGGGAAATCTGGGGCGCGATCCGGAAGTGCGGTCGACCCAGAACGGTGACAAGATCGTCAATTTCTCAATCGCGACCTCGGAGCGGTGGAAGGACAAGTCCACTGGTGAGCAGCGCGAGAAGACCGAATGGCATCGGGTCGTGATTTTCAACGAGAATCTGGCCCGGATCGCTGAGCAGTACCTCCGAAAGGGCAGTTCGGTCTACATCGAGGGGCAGCTTCAGACCCGCAAGTGGCAGGATCAATCGGGTGCCGAGAAGTACACGACCGAGGTCGTGCTGCAGCGGTATCGCGGTGAACTGACCCTGCTCGGCGGCCGCGACAGCGGTGGCGGCGGGGGTGGAGGCTCCGACTACAGCCGGGGCGGCGATGACGGCTACGGCGGAGGTTCGGGCGGCGGTTCTGGCGGCGGTTCTGGCGGTGGCGGCAGCTACTCCGGTGGCGGCGGTCGATCCGGCGGTGGCGGCGGCCAGCCGCCGATGGGCGGCCCAAGCGACCTGGACGACGAGATCCCGTTCTAGGGCTCCGAACCTGCGGTTTGACGCCGAGCATGACCGATCACCTCGATGCCATTGCCGCCAATAAGGCCCGCTGGGAGGAGGTGGTGGACGTCCATCTGCGCTCGGACGGGCTTGAGGACGGATACGATATTGCCGGCGCCAAGGCGGGGACGAACCGGCTAACGGTGATCGAGGAGGCCGAACTCGGCCCGGTCGACGGTTTGGACGTGCTGCATCTGCAGTGCCATTTCGGGCTCGATACCTTGCGGCTGCGACGGTTGGGCGCGCGGGTCACCGGGCTGGACTTCTCGGCGAAGGCAATCGCCGCCGCCCGCGTACTATTCGAAGACGCGGGCGAGACGGGCAGGTTTGTTGAGGGCGACGTCTACGCCGCCGCGGACCTGATCCAAGACCGGTTCGATCTGGTGTTCGTGAACTGGGGTGCGATCAACTGGCTGCCCGACATCTTCGCTTGGGCGCGGGTTGTGGCGGCGTGCCTGAGGCCGGGCGGGCGTCTTTATCTCTGCGAATCGCACCCTGCCGGGCTGATGTTCGACCATGAGAGCGACCTGGGCGAGATGGTGAGGGGCCGGGTGGCGCTGCGGTTCCCCTATTTTCACCGCCCCGAGCCGACCGTTTTGGAGGAGGCCGACTATGCCGATCCCGACGCCCAGATGGCCAACACGGTCAGCCATGAATGGTCCCACCCGATCTCTGACATCCTGAACGCGCTGATCCAGGCCGGGATGAACCTGGAGTGGCTGCACGAGCACGACCGGATCGCCTGGAAACTGCTGCCGATCATGGAAAAGGACGAGCACCGGCTGTTCCGTCTGCCGCCTGATTTCCCAATCCGTGTCCCGCTGTCGCTCTCGCTGTCGGCGCGGAAATCGTCCTAGGCCGACGCCACTGATTTTCCGGCCGATCCGAGTTGCTCGAATGCCAGTTGCAGGCGTTTCGCCACGCCTTTTTCGCCCTCGCGCAGCCATTTGCGGGGATCGTAGGCGCTCTTGAGCGGCTTGCCGCTGTCCGGGTCGATCTGATGGTGAAACGCAGTCGTGTTGGCATCGACATAGCTGCCGATAGCCTCCGCGAAGGCGAATTGGGTGTCGGTGTCGATATTCATCTTGAACACGCCGTAGCCGATCGCCGCCGTGATGTCGGCCTCCTCCGATCCCGAGCCGCCGTGAAACACCAGATCCAGCGGGTTGCCGGACAGGCCGTGGGTCTTGGCGACCAGGTCCTGGCTTGCCTTGAGGATCTCCGGACGGAGTTTCACGTTGCCGGGCTTGTACACCCCGTGAACGTTCCCGAACGCCGCCGCCACCGAAAACGGGCCGATCTGCTGAAGGCGATCATAGGCCATCAGCACATCCTCGGCCTGGGTGTAGAGCTTGGCGTTGTCGACCTCGTCGATATCCGCACCGACCCCGTCTTCCTCTCCGCCGGTCACGCCCAGCTCGATCTCAAGCGCCATGCCGAGCGGGGCAAGCCGCCTCAGCATCGTCTCACATTCCGCCAGGTTGTCCTCGATCGGCTCCTCCGAGAGATCGAGCATATGGGACGAGAACAGGGGGGCACCGGTCTGCTTCACCGCCTGTTCGCTCATCGTCACCATGTCGTTGACCCAAGGGATCAGTTTTCGGTTGGCGTGGTCGGTGTGAAGGATCACGCAGATCCCGTAGTGCTCCGCCATCAGGGCGGCATGACGCGCGGCGGAGACCGCCCCCAGAACCATGGCCCGGTGGCCGTCGGCGAGCCCGGGTCCGCCGAAGAACTTGGCGCCGCCGTTCGACAGCTGGACGATCACGTCGGATCCGTTGGCCGCCGCCGCTTCGAGAACCGCGTTCAGGGAATTGGTGCCGACCACGTTCACCGCGGGCAGGGCGTACCCGCCGGATTTGCACGCGGCGAGCAGGTCCCGGTAGGAATCCCCCCAGACCAAGCCGGGCTTCAGCTTCGAACTCATTTTGAGCGTCCTTTCGTTGAAAACGCAGTCGTGCCGTTCAGCCGAGGTTCCGCCACGGGTAAAGGGCGGCATAGGCGGCGCGGTGGGTCGGGGTGGGGATGCCGAGTTCGTCCCCCATGCCGGCGACATGGCCGCACAGCCAGTCCGCCTCGAGCTTTTCGCCCCGTTCGAGGGCGGCCAACATGGACGTCTTCATGGTGGCGGGCAGGCCGTCGATCAGGCTCATGGTCTGCTCGACCTGATCGGAGGGCAGTTTGATCCCGCGGGCCTGAGCGACCGCGGTCGCCTCGGTGACCAGATCGGTGGTGAGGCGCCGCAACGGTCCCTCGGACCGGATCAGTCCCATATCGCCGCGCGCCAGACAGTTGGCCGCCGAGGTCGAGGCCAGGAAAATGAACTTGGTCCACAGCCCCGCCAGCGTGTTCTGAAGAATGACCGCCTCGATTCCCGAACCCTGACACGCGTCCAGGAACGCGATGGAGCGCGCGCTCGACCGGTCGTCCAACTCGCCGAAACGCAGAATCTGGAGCTGGTTATAGTGCCTGATGACCCCGGGCTCTTCTATGATCGCGGAGATGTTGGCGACTCCGCCCAGGACATGGGAGGCGCCGAGTATCTCGCTGAGGGTCTCGACGCTCTGAATGCCGTTCTGGAAGGTGATGACGGCGGTATCCTCGGACAGCAGCGGCAGGCATTGCCTGGCGGCCGTCTCGGTGTCATAGGTCTTGACCATGAACAGGATCACGTCGACCGGCCCGAGTTTTTCCGTCAGATCGGCGGGATCATCGGTCGCGATGGGGGCCGGCAAATGGACGTCGCCGGTTTCCGACAGCACCTTCAAGCCGTTCGCCCGAATGGCCGCCAGATGACGTCCGCGGGCGACAAATCCCACGTCATGGCCGGCCTGGGCCAGTTTGGCGCCGAAATAGCCACCGATTCCGCCCGCACCCATGACGGCGATCTTCAATCCCATTTGGTCGTCCTCCCGCTGCGTTTCCGGGGCTCAGACTACCGCATTCCGGAAAAGGGTCACGTCCTCATCGGAGGCCGATTGACCAAGTTTAGGTCACGATGCTCTTTTCGGGGGCGCAGCATTGCCGTAGCGGTCGGGAATCGGTTAAATTTATAAGACTCGCCCATGGAATCCGGTCTGGTCAGGCGGTCTGACATTTCGGGGTCCAGCTCAGGGCGTTCCCGCCACTTAGTAGATCGGTTCCTCGGTGTCCGACACACACTCCGAATCCCACGATATCGCCCCGGTCTCAATCGAAGACGAGATGCGGCGCAGCTACCTCGATTACGCCATGAGCGTGATCGTAAGCCGCGCGCTCCCCGATATTCGAGACGGCCTGAAACCGGTTCACCGTCGAATTCTCTACGCCATGAAGGAGGGGGGATACGATTGGTCGCGTCCCTACCGGAAGTCGGCGCGTATCGTCGGTGACGTGATGGGCCAGTATCA
>JANSYC010000160.1 GCA_024742605.1 Alphaproteobacteria bacterium
ATGACACTGGAAACCGTCACGGAGCTGTGCAAGCCTGAAGACATCGAACCGTTGTCACTGGCAGCGGAATAACACGGCGACGAAAACCGCCGGAGACAGGCGTCAGACCGCCTCATACACCACGGGTTGGGACACTATCCAGTTTCTTTCACGTGGCGCCATATCTTATAGGGTTTGATGTAGCCCTACAGCTCGAGTGCTTCTAGATCAATCAGTCTTTGCTGGATATGAGCCGCCTGCCGATGGATCCAGAACGGATCATCTCGCAATGGGGCCTGCAGATACATTCCGTCCTCGTAATTCCGCCACTCCCCTTCCAGGGTTTCAAGGATAAGCTTTCGGAGTGCATCTGCGGCATCGATCTGGTCGATCGTCATGAGCTTCTGGGTCAGCGTTCTGACAGTCAGGCGATCGGTAGAATCCGTCAGGCGTTGCAAACTGTAAGCGGCATTGGCGATCTCGAACGGATCTGTGTGAGTGATACGGAGAGGTTCAAATCTATCGTCTTTCCATGTCGGTGCGTCAGGCGAAATCACCCGGTCCAATCCCATCGCTTCAGCCTCTTCCTGAACAAGAAGCGTCTCGGCCTCAATGCCGAGGGCATTGGTGAACTTATGCAGGCGCTCAGCTCGCGGCGCCTGGCCACCTTTGTTCCAGCGGAGCAGACTGTCACGGCTGACGCCGGTCTTCCGATGCGCCTGGGTATAGGACAAGCTGCGCTCCTCAAGGGCTTTCCCGATCGCGCCGGGGCGGATGTATCTGGTCATGTGGACCTCCTTTGCTCCCTTGAAGATAGAGACAGGCTCGGTGGCATAGCGAGTAGCATTTCTTAAACTGGTAGCATGAATACGCCTTTTGAGCGGTAGCAAATCGGTTGCAGAAACTGAAAATGAAAAACGCCACCAAACAAACGGTAGCGTTCTGGGATAAGCTCTAAAAATGAAACTCCTCGACTACCCCCTCCAGACCATCAACGTCTCCTGCCGCAAGTGCGACCGACGGGGCCGCTATGCCAAGGCGAAGCTCATCGAGCGGTACGGGGCCGACATCGCCCTGCCCGATCTTCGATTGCTCATCGCGAACGGCTGCAGCCGGATCAAAGTTCACCAGCTCGGCACCGATCCTTGCGGCGTGATGTATCCGGATCTGCTGGACCTGTTGGACGCGTCAAAAGACGTCAAGGGCAGCGGGGACGCTTAGCATCACCCCTCCCCCATCACCCGCGCCGACGCACTCCGACCAGCACTCCGGGACCCGTCGACATACCGCAGCGCCCTGACCGGTGTCTTCCATCGACCTGCCTGCTGAACCGCCTTCACATCACCCCTGGTCGCTTCCGACAACGCTGTCGCCATGCCGCGGCGCAACGAGTGACCACCCCATCTCACGGTCTCGGTGACCAGCCGGCCGCCCTTCTGCACCTCGCGGGTGTCAAGACCAGCTGCTTCGGCCCGGGACTTCAGCACCAGGCGCACGGTCTGGGCTGTGATCGCCGTCGGCCGCAAAGCCCCTCGCCCGGTGAAGCCACGGAATACCGGTCCCTCGATGATCTTGGCCCGCTCCATCCAGGCATTGATCGCTTTGACGGGACAAAGCACACCGCCTGTCTCCGCAATCACCGCCACGTTGTCCCGGTCACCGTCGTCTGTTTTGGTATGACCAAGCCAGATCTCGTATCCGCCGGGCACGGCCGTCACATGTTCGACCTCGATGCGGGCCAGCTCCGATCGGCGGAAGGCGCCGGCAAACCCGACCAGGATCAGCGCCCGGTCCCTCAGGCCAACCAAATCCAGATCGATTGCCCGGATCATGGTCTCGAGATCGGCCAGCGATAGCGACTGCACCGGATCCTGACGCACCAGGCCGGGGTTACGCCGGGCGAGCCCCTTCATCTGATTCCGGATGGCCGGGTGCTTCCAATCGAGGGTGACGCCGGCATTCCTCAGATGATGTTTGATGGCGGCCAGGCGAAGCTTGATCGTGGAGATCTTGCGCTTGGCTTCCCGGTCGCTCGACGGCACCAGGGAAGACAGGAACGTCGCGATCTGCTCCGCGTTCGGCGCCAGGGGTTCCAGATATCGGGCCCGGCACCAGGCGGCATACTGAGCCCAACCGGTCCGGTAGGAGCGCAGGGTGTTCTCCGACAGAGCCGCATCCTCATTCTCACCGGCCGCACGGATGTCAGCGATCAGCTGCCGATCGAGGGTCGGGTCGAGGGTGGCGGTCTCAGCGGGGAGGAGATGATCGGTGGACATGCGGGCTCCTGGGTCTTCAGGAGGGGAGTCTAGTGGAATCCGGAGATTCTCGCAGCAATTATGCGACTGTCAGCCGCTCGCGGAACCATGCTGCAAGAGCCGGCTCGCGGATCGTACCGCCTGCAACTCCCTCCATGATTCGGATGGCGTCGAGCGGGTCAAAGCGGAGCCTGCATCCGTTATCGTCAAGGAAGAGGCGCGCGGCAATCCAGGCTGTGCGCTTGTTCCCATCCACAAAGCCATGATTTTTCGCGATACCGTACGCATAGGCTGCTGCAAGATCGGCAGCGTCCGGCTCCCCGTAACTCGCGAGGTTGACCGGTCGGGCAAGGGCACTCTCTATACCGCCTGCATCGCGAATGCCCTCAGATCCACCATGCTCGGAAATCTGCCGGTCATGGACGGCGCTGATCACGGCCGGGTTTATCCAGCGCCAGTTTCTGGTTGGTGGGTCCGTCGGTGCGCTCACTTCGCAAGGGCACGCAGCACTTCACGATCATCGTGCATGATCTCGTCGGCCCGCTCCATTTGTCGAGCAAAGTCGGGATTGTACGGGGTCAGGCGATAGCCGCCGTCTGCCGACTCAGTCAGGTAGAGCGTATCGCCCTTCTTGACCTTCAGATGCGCCATGATCTCCTTGGTCAGAATCACACCCGACGAAGCCCCTACAGTGGTGATTTTGAGTGTCTGCATGTCGCTTCTCCCCTTTATATAATAACGATTATATAATTAGCATGCGAGTTGGGTGCAACAGAAATGGATCTGCCGATCGAGGGTCGGGTCGAGAGTGGCGGTCTCAGCGGAGAGAAGATGGTCGGTGGACATGGGAGCTCCTGGGTCTTCTGGACAAGATTCTAGCGGAATCGGCGGAGTCGGGGTTCCCGTACCAGTTTTGCAGTGAGTGCCGGGACTGTTCCAAACGTGGGGGTCACGCAATGGATGGGGTCGCGGCGGCACTTCCTCGGTGCGCTGCGTTCATGGCATCGACACGCATGGTAAGGACCGCGTGGGCACCGGCGGCCGACCATCGCATTTGCTGCAGCTTG
>JANSYC010000124.1 GCA_024742605.1 Alphaproteobacteria bacterium
ACTCCGGCTTAAGTGGCCGTGGGCGACACCGAATCGGCGGGCTCCGTGTTGTCCTGTTCAAGCCGGGGTCGCCCGGGACACCCCCTTGTCCGGCGCGACCCACCTTTCTTTCTCGCGCCGAAACCCTATCGGGTCGGCCCGGCTCTAGAGCCCCAGCCCATCAAACGGTCCGCACGGAGACACGACCATGCTCGTGCTCGCTGGTCTGGGAAATCCCGGAACGAAATACGAGGCCACCCGCCACAACATTGGCTTCATGGTGGTTGACGAAATCGCCGACGCCCATGGCTTCAGCCCGTGGCGCGCACGCTTCCAGGGCATGACGACCGAAGGCCTGATCGCCGGGCGCAAGGTCCTGTTGCTGAAACCCATGACGTTCATGAACGAGAGTGGCCGGTCGGTCGGAGAAACTCTGCGCTTCTTCAAGCTCGACCCGGGCGCCCTCACCGTCTTCTACGACGATCTGGATCTGGCGCCGGGCAAGATTCGGGTCAAGACCGGCGGTGGAGCGGGCGGCCACAACGGTATCCGCAGCATCGACGCCCATATCGGCAAGGATTATCACCGGGTGCGCCTCGGCATCGGTCACCCGGGCGATAAGGCCAAGGTGCTCGGTTATGTGCTGAGCCAGTTCGCGAAACCGGAGTTGACCGGCTGGCTGCCCGCCCTGATCGAGTCCTGCGCGCGCGAGGCGCCGGCGCTGGCCGCTGGCGATACCGCCAAGTACATGAGCCGGGTCAGCCAGGCGGTCTTCCCCCCGCCGCCGAAACCGGCTAAGCCCGCCCCCGAAACACAGACGACCGGGACCAAGACATCCCCGTCCGATCCGTCCAGCACCGAGGGAGCGTAAGCTCATGGGCTTCAACTGTGGCATCGTCGGCCTGCCGAACGTCGGAAAGTCGACCCTGTTCAACGCCTTGACCGCCACCGCCGCCGCCGAGGCGGCGAATTACCCCTTCTGCACGATTGAGCCGAACACCGGCCGGGTCGCGGTGCCCGATCCCCGGATCGACGATCTTGCGCGGATCGCGAAATCCCAGAAGGTGCTGCCGACCCAGATCGAGTTCGTCGACATCGCCGGTCTGGTGCGCGGCGCCAGCAAGGGTGAAGGTCTGGGCAACCAGTTCCTCGCCAATATCCGGGAGGTGGACGCCATCATCCACGTGCTGCGCTGCTTCGAGGGCGAGGTGACCCATGTGGAGAACTCGGTCGATCCGATCCGGGATACCGAGATCGTCGAGACCGAGCTGATGCTGGCGGATCTCGACAGCATCGAGAAGCGGATCGTGAACACGGAGAAGAAGGCGCGCGGCCAGGACAAGGACGCCAAGGCCCTGATGCCGCTGCTGACCAGGGTCGCGGAACTCCTGCGCGACGGCAAGCCCGCCCGCGCCCTGCTCGCCAGCCTGGATCCGACCGAGACCAAGATGCTGAAAGGCTTGCAGCTGCTGACCGCCAAGCCGGTCCTGTATGTCTGCAATGTCGAGGAAGAGAACGCCGGCACCGGCAACGCCCTGTCCGCAAAGGTGGCCGAGATGGCCGCCGCCGAAGGCTCCGGCACCGTGGTGATTTCGGCGGCGATCGAGAGCGAGGTGGCCCAGCTGTCCGACCCGGAGGAGAAGGCCGAATTCCTCGCCGATCTGGGCCTGGAGGAGGCCGGTCTCGCCAAACTGATCCGGGCTGGCTACGCGCTGCTCGACCTGATCACCTTCTTCACGGTCGGGCCCAAGGAGGCCCGCGCCTGGACCGTTCGCCGCGGTGCCACCGCCCCGGAAGCTGCGGGCGAGATCCACACCGATTTCGAACGCGGCTTCATCCGCGCCGAAACCATCGCAAGCGAGGACTTCATCGGCCTGGGCGGCGAGAGTGCGGTCAAGGAGGCCGGCAAGATGCGGGTCGAGGGCGCCACCTATCTGGTCAAGGACGGCGACGTGTTCCATTTCCGGTTCAACGTGTAGCGCCGGATACGCCGCCTTCGATTCCGATCCCCTATTCCGTTCGCCGGTCCGCCCCTATACCCTCGCGCCGAACGTCATTGAATTGCTGGAGAGTTGATTATGGCCGACATGCTGAAACTGAAAGCCGAGGATGGGCACGAGTTCGGTGCCTATCTGGCGCAGCCCGCAGGCAAGCCGAAGGGCGGGATCGTGGTGATCCAGGAGATCTTCGGGGTGAACAGCCACATCCGCTCGATCGCGGACGGCTACGCCAAGGACGGCTACCTGGCGATCGCCCCCGCCCTGTTCGACCGGATTCAGCCGGGAATCGAGCTCGGCTATGACGAAGACGACGTCACCAAGGGGCGCGAACTCAAGGGCCAGTCGGACAACGACGCCGCCCTGCGCGACATCAAGGCAGCGGCCGACGCGGTCCGCTCGGGGGGCCCTGTGGTCGCGGTCGGCTACTGCTGGGGCGGCGCACTCGCCTGGCTGACGGCCACAAGGATCGAAAACATCGCAGCGGTGAGCTCCTACTATGGCGGCGGCATCGGCGGGTTTGCCAGCGAGCAGCCGAAATGCCCGGTGATCCTGCATTTCGGCGAGCAGGATCACGCGATCCCGATGGACGAGGTCCAGAAGGTCAAGGACGCGCACCCGGAGCTTCCAGTGCACATCTACCCGGCCGGGCACGGCTTCAACTGCGACCAGCGCGGCAGTTCCGAGCCGACCAGCGCGAAAATCGCCCGCGAGCGGACGCTGGAATTCTTCGCGGATGCGATCGGCTGATGATGGACGCGAGACCGGGAGGGCGCGCTACTCCTCCCGCTGCTCCTTGTCCCGTGCCTCACGGGCGAGCGCCTCGGCCTTGAGGCGCCGGTTCTCTTTCCAGAACTGCAGAATGTAGACCACGAAGCCGAACACGATTCCGGCCAGGACGTATTCGACGATCGCGTCCTGGGTCAGCGGACGCACCTCTCCGAACCACCCCATCACATTGATCAGGGCCAGGGCCACACCGAAGAATACCCCGTTCACGGTCCCGCGGACCCAGGGCTTCTCAATCCAAATCTGCTTGCGTGTTTCGTCGGTCATGACGGGGTTCTAGTCCAGTTGGCCGAAAACCTCAATCCGCATACAGCAGGAGCACAACGATCCCCGCCGCCACCAGGCACATGCCGAAGAGTTCGCGCGGGGTGGATTTCTCCTTGAAGATCAGGGTCGAGACGGCGATGGCGAAAACGAACTCGATCTGACCCAGCGCCTTCACATAGGCCGCCCGCTCGATCGTCATGGCGGTGAACCAGCCGGCCGAGCCGATGGCGCTGGTCAGACCGACAAACCAGCAGGCCTTCCAGGTCGTCGCGATCGCCGTCAGTTCCGCTCTCCGGGTCCAGACGATGAAGCCCCCCAGACAGACCGTCTGGATCAGGATCACGGTGACCAGCGTGCTGGAGGCCGCCACCAGGAAGTTCGGGTGGCCGAGCGACAGGCTGCCCTGTCGCAGACACAGGGACGCGAAGGCGAACAGCAGGCCGGACAGCAGGCCGATCGCCGCCGCCTTGTTGAACACCGAACGCACCAGCGCCCAGCCGCTGACCCCCTGGCGGGCGATCGAGATGATCACCACACCGGCCACCGAGATGATGATCGCAATCCAACCCGCCAGATCCAGCACCTCGCCGAACAGGCTGAAGCCCACCAGCGCCGTCATGAACGCCTCGGTGCGGGCGTAGGAGGTGCCGATCGCGAAGTTCCGCAGCGAGAACAGATGCACCAGCAGCACGGTCGCGCCGATCTGGGTCGCCGCCGTGGCCCCGCACCAGAAGAGGAACATGCCGTGGATCTCCGGCAGGCCGGTCGGATCGCTCCAGGTGACGGTGATCAGATAGATCAGCGCGAAGGGCAGACCGAACAGGAAGCGCACCCAGGTCGCCGACCAGGACGACATGTGAGCGGTCAGATGCTTCTGCCCCGCCGTCCGCGCGGTCTGCGCCGCCGCCGCCATGATCGACAGCCACACCCAAAGCGCCATCACCCATCCTCCCCGGTCTCTCTTTTCGGCATAGTCACCGGCGGAGAGGAAATCTCAAAGCCGAAGACGCGCGGGATGGGTTTGCACCGGGCTCAACCGGCCGTATGCGCACTCAGCCCCAGCAGCGCCCGCCGCCGCAGCCACAAGGACGGCCGATAGCGGGGATCGCCGGTGGCGGCCTGGAGTTCCTGCAGGATGGTGAAGGTCCGGTCCGCCCCCAGATCCTCGACAATCTCGAGCGGGCCCATCGGGTAGTTCAGGCCCAGCTTCATCGCGGTGTCAATATCCTGGGGCGTCGCGAGACCGATCTGGGCCATCTCGCAGCCCAGATTGGCGATCATCGCCCGCATCCGCTGCAACACGAAGCCGGGGCTGTCGCCGATAACGGTTGCCGCGATGCCCTTGGCGCTCACCGCCGCCGCGACCGCATCCAGACACGACCGGTTCGCCCCCGGTGTCTGCATCAGCGTCAGCCGCTTGGAGGTATCGCCGGTCGCATCGATCGCCACCAGGCGTTTCGGATCGGTGCCTGTGCGGAAGGCGAAGCCGGTGGCGTCCTCGCCATGGAAGGTCGCCAGGATCGGCAGCGCGCCGTCATCCGGCCTCACCACCAGGCCCAGCTGCTCGATCACCGCCGCCAGTTCGGTATCCTCCGGCGTGGCGCAGGCCACGACCTCGGCGGGGGCGGCATCAGTCAGATAATCGGGGCTCGGCGGGTCGATCTTCTGACCCTTACCGTCATAGCGGAAATGTCCGATCCCGGTCTTCCGGCCGAACCGGCCGGCCTCGTAAAGCGCCCGGTGATGCGGGAACGTGTGCAGGCGCGGGTCGTTGAGGAACTGCTCGAACACGATCATCGAGACCGGGTAGTTCACATCGATCCCGGTCAGGTCCATCAGCTCGAACGGACCCATCCGGAAATGCGCGCAGTCGCGCATGATCGCGTCGATCTGGGCCTCGGTGGCGACCTGTTCATGGTGCAGGGCCAAGCCTTCGGTGGTGAAGGCGCGGCCGCCCAGATTGACCAGAAAGCCGGGCGAATCCTTGACCACCACCGGCACCCGGCCCATCCGGTCGCCGATGGTCTTCAGCGCCTCGATCACCTCGTCCGAGGTGGCCGGGCCCTTGATCACCTCGACCAGCCGCATCAGCGGCACCGGATTGAAGAAGTGCAGACCCGCCACCCGCTCGGGGTGCTTCAACGGGCGGGCGATCGAACCGATCGGGAGCGAGGAGGTGTTGGAGGCGAGGATGGCGTCCTGCGCCACCACCGCTTCCAGCTTGCCGAAGACCTCGTGCTTGACGCCGATATCCTCGAACACCGCCTCGACCACCAGCTGGCAGGGCGCCAGATCGGAGATGTCGGCAGCCACGGTCAGCGCGGCCTTCATGGCCTCCGCGTCCGCGGCCGAGATCCGCTCCTTTTCGACCAGCCGGTCGAGCAGCTCGATGACCTTTGCGACGCCGGCTTCGGCTCCGCCGTCTTTCGCGTCATAGGCGACGACCTTGAGCCCCCCCTGAAGCGAGACCTGGATGATCCCCTGTCCCATGGCGCCGCAGCCCACAACGCCGACGACGAGTCCTTGTGTCTTCGGATCGGCCATCGGGATCAAACCCGCTCGATGATCAGCGCCATGCCCTGACCCACGCCGATGCACATGGTGCACAGCCCGAAGCGGCCCCCGGTCTCCTGCAGGGTCTCGGCGGCGGACAGGATCAGCCGCGCGCCGCTGGCGCCCAAAGGATGGCCGAGCGCGATCGCCCCGCCATTCGGGTTCACCCGGGGATCGTCATCGGCCACGCCCAGTTCCCGCAGGGTGGCGAGCGCCTGGGAGGCGAAGGCCTCGTTCAGCTCGATCACGTCCATCTGCTCGATACTCAACCCGGCACGGGCCAGAACCTTCTGGGACGCCGGCGCCGGGCCGATCCCCATGATCCGCGGCTCGACGCCGGCGGTGGCGGCGGCCACGATCCGGGCCCGCGGGGTCAGGCCGTTGGCCTTGGCGGCGGCCTCGGAGGCGACGATCATCGCCGCCGCGCCGTCGTTGACGCCGCTGGCATTTCCGGCTGTGACGGATCCACCTTCCTTGCGAAACGGAGTGCCGAGCTTGGCCAGGGCCTCGAGGGTGGTCTCGGGGCGCGGGTGCTCGTCGGTATCGACCACCGTGACGGCGCCCTTGCGGCCCTTGATCTCCACCGGGACGATCTCCTTCGCGAGCCGGCCGCGCTCTATCGCCACCTTGCATTTCTGCTGGCTGCGATAGGCGAAGGCGTCCTGGTCCTCGCGCCGGACCTGGTATTTCTCGGCCACGTTCTCGCCGGTTTCCGGCATGCTGTCGGTGCCGTACATCCGCTCCATTTCGGGGTTGATGAAGCGCCAGCCGATGGTGGTGTCGAACACCTCGGCGGTGCGGGCAAAGGCGGTCCCGGCCTTGGCCATCACGAACGGTGCCCGGGTCATGCTTTCAGAACCGCCGGCAATCATCAGCGCGCACTCACCCGATTTGATCGCACGGGCGGCGTCGGTGACCGCCTCCATGCCGGAGGCGCACAGCCGGTTCACCGTGCAGCCCGGAATGGTGGACGGCAGGCCCGCCAGCAGCAGCGCCATCCGGGCGACGTTGCGGTTGTCCTCCCCCGCCTGATTGACGCATCCGTAATAGACGTCCTCGACCTGCTCCCAGTCGACCGACCCGTTGCGCGCCATCAACGCCTTCAGCGGATGCGCCGCCAGATCGTCGGCCCGCACCTGGGCCAAAGCACCGCCGTAGCGGCCGATGGGCGTACGCACCGCGTCACAGATGAAAGCTTCGGTCATCGCTGAGTCCTCCGGAGGGTCTTCATTTTTGTTGGCAGTCTGGAACGGAATGAGGTCGGACGGTGCCACGGCACGCCGAGCTTGGTCAATTCGCCGGCACCGGCCTGCGCGCGCGGACGGTTTCCATGAGTCCGGCCCCCAGGATCAGGGTGCATCCCAGGCCTTCCCGTAGACCGAAGGTCTCGTCGGTCAGAAAAGAGGCCGAGACGGCAGCTGCCAGCACCTCAAGCAGCATCAGCAGCCCGAGCCGCCCCGGATCGATCTTGGCCGAGCCCCAGAGCAGCCCGAATGTGGTCGGCACCAGCCAGAGCAGACTGACCGTCACGATCAGCCCCGCGCCTTCAAGCGACGGGACCGCGACACCGCCCTCAAGACCGAAGGCCAGTGCCAACGC
>JANSYC010000144.1 GCA_024742605.1 Alphaproteobacteria bacterium
CCGCGGGGGCCCTCTCTCGATCACAAGTGATGCATTTTTGCTCCGGCCGAGTAATGCATTTTTAGTCCGGCGTTGACATCGAGGCGTTCCAGACGCCGCCGCGCGGGCTCGGGTGGCCTTCGGCGTTTAAACTGCTGGCAATCCGACGTGGGGTTGAGCCAGCTGCGTACTCGGCGAAGATACGACGGACAACTGCGGCCTGTTCGTCGTCGATCGCACGCTCCCCAGTGGTGACGGTACCGTCGTCTTTGAGGGTCCGGATCATCCGATACCCATAGCTGTTCCCGCCCGGGATTTTGCCGGCCTCAACCCGTCCGCGTTGTCCCCGTCGGGTCTTGTCCGCGAGATCCTTCAGGAAGAGGGCATTCATCGTGCCCTTAAGGCCGATATGCAGCTCGTTGATCGGGCCCTCGGACAAGGTCAGGATCGAGACATCGGCGTGGTGGAGGCGCTTGAAGATGGCCGCCATGTCTTCCTGATCGCGACTGATCCGGTCGAGAGCTTCCGCGATAAGCACATCAATGGCACCGGCGCGCGCAGCATCCATGACCGCGAGCATACCCGGTCGGCTCTTCAGGTGGCCGCCGCTGATGGCGTAGTCGCTGAACACCTCGACGACCTCATATCCCTCGGAGACAGCCCGTTCCCGGCACAGCCTGACCTGATCCGCGATCGACGCCTCGCGCTGATGGTCCGAGGAATACCGGGCGTAGATCACAGCGCGTACTGGCACGGCGCGGGTCATGACAGGCTCCTGGAATGATCGCGCAGCCGGAGGCGGCGCAGGTGAATAGCCTGAACCACGTTCAAGCTGATGGACAGCAGGAAGAGTGCAGGCCCGATGATGACAAAGAGCCATACATTGACCTCTTCGTAGGTGAGCCCGAGGACGTGTCCGATATCGAAGAGCAGCAGGACGCACCAGTCGAAGACCGCATCAATCCAGGGAATACCGCTTTTGGCCATGAGGATCGTTATCCTTTTTTGAGGGCGGTGAGGACAGCATGGTAGCTGATCGCGGCGGACGCGGAGCCTGCCATGTTGTAGTGCACCTCCGAGGTCCGCATTGAGCCGTGTCCCAGAGTTGCTCTGATCATGCCGACGTGCTCGGGGTCTTCGAGAGCGATCGTGGTCGCTGCCACCGAGCGGAACTGGTGGGCGGTAAGTCGGACACCCGTGATCGCCTCGATCCGGCACGCGACCCGGCGACTGAGGTGCGTAGCGTCAAGCGGCCCGCCGCTCTCACTGAGCCAGAACCAGTCCTGCGCACCATCGCGGGCCCATCGTCCTTTACGTACAGCGAGGGCAGGGCGGATCTCCTCAATATACCTATCGATAAAAGGGGTGAGCCACCCGCCAAGCCAATAGCTCAAGGCCTGTCGGTTCTTGACCTGCTCCTTGGGCACATCGATCCGGTACCGGTCCCCGATCTTATGGAGATCTCGGCCGATCCGGATGTGGGCGAAGTTGCCAACCCGAGCTGGCGCATGCAGCAGCATGCCGATTGCCAGCCCGTCCCGGAACCGAGCGATGTCCTGCAAGGGGGTGGTTGTGCCCTCAAATAGATCTCCCATTAGATCACGCGAGAGATCGTGCAAGGTCCCAGCGTCGATCAGCGGCTTACGCTGCCGGGATGATAGTGCTGTATGACGGTTCACCGAGGCGTTGACGGCGCTGAGGACCGTATGATCGGCCTCGGGATAGAGTGCACGGGCCATGGTGAATAGAGCCTGGATATAGTTGCGCACGCTGATCGGGCGCAGGTGCTGCTGCATCACCTCGATATAGGCGCCAAGCTGATCCCGGGTGATCGCGTCCAGCCCGGAGCCTCCAACATTGGCTACCTCAATCCCCTCATGAACCAGATAGCCGAGCCAGTTACCCCAGCCCTGGATCTTGCGCTTCAGCTGGTCAGCAGGCGTGTCAGCCAGCGCACCTCCGATTTCGAAGAAGCCCCCGCCCTCGCGGGCCGCTGCCAGGGCGTGCCGATCTGCGTCCGGCCAGTCGGGCTGAAGACAGGTTTTCCACGGGAGCAGACGGGTCATGACGTGCTCCTCCCGGTTAGCTTTGCCAGCACGGCGTTGTACTGCTCGCTTGCCGCCGACATCTCAAAGCCGACATAGGCCTGGATCGTGGTCTGAATGGACTTGTGACCCAGCATCCTGCGAACAGTCTCATACTGGCCGGGATGCGCCGTGAGGATGATCTGGGCGCACAGGTGCCGGAACAGGTGGGGGTTCACGATCAACCCCATCTCCCGATCGATCGTCCGCATGATCATCCGACGCATCGAGTTCTCGGTCTTGTAGCTCTCTGGCTTGGTGCCCCCGCTCCGCCCCGGAAACAGGAACATTCCATCTGACAGTCCATACGCATCGTTGACCAAATGCAGATAATCGGAGCGGTAGATCCGCAGCAGCTCGACGACTTCCGTGGGTAACGGAAAAGTCAGCTCAGCGCTGTTCTTCACCTCTTTACCTGCAATGCTCAGCACCACAGGGGCCTTGCTTGCAGTCATCTGGTGCAGGAAGTGTCGGTCCCAGTGCAGGCTTGCAAGGTTCAGGATCCGAAGGGGCGCGTGCTGGAGCAGGGCAATCGCAACCGCGCTCTGCATCAGCATGGCTGCCCGATACCCACGTTCCATCCCTCCAGCCCGTGCCGCAAGCCGGCAGGGCAGCCCCAGAAACCGTCGCATGACCTCCTGGTCCGCGAAGGGCGCAAGCCGCTCTTTGTTCTTATCCGTCAGCCCCTGTTTGTCCGGCTTGAGCTTGCGGCTCCAGGCTGCGATCTGATCAACCCCCGCCTGATCCATACCGCACCAGGACTCGGCAATGGTTTTGGCCATACAGGCCATATTGAAGGCCTGCTGGTTGGTGTTGCCGGCGTTACGCTCGACCAGATGGGCGAGACCTCGCTTGACCCGATCCACCGCGAACACGGCCTTGAGGTCAGAAAGATCGTGCGGATCGTCTCCAGCCAGGACCAGCACACTTGCGAATTGCCGGATCATGCGGTGCCGCTTGTCGGCTGTGCTCTGGCGCACCACCGGTCGGGTGCGGTCTAGGAAGTTGCCGCCCGTCGTGGTGGTTCGGTAGCTGACCGCGTCGATCTCCAGGCTCGAAGGGAAAGCTGTCCAGGGCAGGATGTAGATCTTTCGTTGTCCCCGCGTGCTCAACCGAGCCACTCCAAGGGCAGGCACCGCGTGCCGGTTCCAGTCTGCAATCGTTGTCCGCACGATTTGCTCTGGGGTCTTGCAGAGTTCCTGCTCGTCGAGATGAGTCAGAAACGCCTCGACCGTTCGGTCGGTCACATCTTCCGGACTGATCTGATGAGCCGAGCAGAAATGGCCCAACCGCTTGAGGTTACTCTTGGCCTGGGTCACCCGGATGGTGTCCACCAGATCCTGCCAGCGAGGGGAAAGAGGAACCCGTGTTGCAACTCGGCCCGGCACCAGCCCGCTCTCTTCGATCGCCCGCCGGACCGACGAGCGGATGTTGGACCAGTTCCTCTTACTGTACCCGGTCGCTCCCCAATCCTTCCGCTCCAGGACCTCCCGTATGCGGGCGACGTCTGCCGGAAATCGGCTGAGGGGTTTGCCGGTTACCTTGGCGACGGCGTTCAGCGCCGAGATCATGTTGCGCTTGGAGGCTTTGGGCAGGCCGCTTGCAACAATCCGTTCAAGCACATCCTGCAGAGTTGGCTGCCGAGGTGCTACAAAGCCAGATAATGAGATGCCATCGGGTGACATGGTGTGTCTCCAGGTGTCTTCATGACACGGTTATCGTCAATAATGAGAACACTATCACTGGAACGATACGATTTCCGGACAATGTAGATCATTATTGGGGGTATATTAGTCTGAGGGTGAGAGCGATCAGCGCGCATATTTACTTATGAATCGCTCGAGATCACGCTGTGTGATCCGGATCGAACGGTCGAACCGGACGACATCGAGAGAGCCGTCCTTGATCCGACGCCGGATCGTGCGGACGCTCATCCGGAGGCAGGCAGCGGCCTCCGAGACCGTCATCAGCTGGAGGGGTGGGTTTGCATCAGGTCTGGTTGTCATTGGAGATCCCCTTGGGTGTGGTGGGGACTGGGAGGTCTTGCTCGAACGCTGCACGTGCAGCCTCTCTCGCCAACAACCTGACAAGGGCTGTGAGCCGGTCGTCCATCTTGGACACCGGGTCGGGCCTGCCGTGTTGTGAGATTGTTGAACGCATCCTGGTGCTCCCAGTCATCGAGCCCTTACGGGCGTGAATGGGCAATTGGAACGCGTTATAGGACGCAGAAATAACCGGTGAACTAGGCCGTTTTGGGCGCCTTAACGTATCCGGCCGTCATGATCGCAAGGCGTTTTTCCCAGAACTCTGCAAGATCGCCGAGCTCCTTTGGGGTGTCTGGGTCGTGGAATCTGAATGCGGCTCCCAGGAATTGGTTGAACACCGTACCCCTACCAGCTGGCAGATCCGCTTCCGGTAACTCGGAGTAGGTTCTCGGCGGCGCATAGCGCAGAAACAGATCACCCAAGGCCAGCATGGCTGTCTGCATGTCCAGGTTTTTAGGCGCCCCTATGGGCACGCGCGCCGCATGAAAGGGGAGCACCTGCTCGGTGATCAGTTGGCGGATGGCCTCATGATCCTCCGGCCGAAGGCGGCGTTTGTTAAGGCCGACGATCGGGTCGCCTGCCACAATCCCCTTGGAGGCAAGGAGCCGGGATCCAAGGGCCTTCAGGCAGCGCCGGATCGCGTGACGGGCGTTGCCCCGGCAGAACTTGGATTTAAGTGGTCTGATAGCTTTAGCGCAGCGCTCCAGATCATCGCGGGTTCTAATACGGTCCGTAAAGTTATCTTTGAGCGGGTCGTCTGCCACCGAGAAGATCTCTTCCAGCTCAGACCGTAGCCGGTCCACCGTTAGAGTATCTCCGGCGCTGCGGAGCTTCTGGGCTTTGGTTAGCAGGGCAACCATATCTTTGATCGCCAGGGCGCGATCCGCTTTGATGTCTGATGCGTCAGTATCTGTCATTGTGGTGCGTCCCCTATGATCTGCTCCCCTGACCGTGGTCTGCCCCCCGAGAAGTGGTCCACCCATTGGGTTAGATTTGACCCGTTTTTGAGGAGGATCGAGAGATGGCAGGCAAGCGAGAAAAGGCAGAAGATATCGTCCTAAAGCTTCGGCAAGTTGAAGTGCTTCAGGGCCAAGGCAAGAGTGTTTCCGAAGCGGTACGTCAGATCGGTGTGACGCAGCAGACTTACTACCGGTGGCGTCGCGAGTATGGCGGGATGAACCGTGATCAGCTGAAGCGACTGAAGGAATTGGAGAAAGAGAACGGTCGTCTGCGCCGGGCGGTATCAGATCTTACACTCGATAAGATGATCCTGACCGAGGCCGCACGGGGAAACTTCTGAGCCCTTCGCGCCGTCGCAGATGCATCGACCACGTACGTCAGACCCTTGGCATATCCGAA
>JANSYC010000161.1 GCA_024742605.1 Alphaproteobacteria bacterium
TATATGTGTATGTGTTGCGTCCGTGTGCGGTCTGTGTGTGTGTGCAGCAGCCGTTGTGTTGTGCGTGTGTGCATGTGTGCGTGCGGCGTTGTGCGTCTCTGTGCGGAATTGAGGCGCATGGAAACATACGACCTCGTAGACGCGCTGCAGGCGCATCAAGGGCAACGGCACTCCACATCATGCTGACAAACAAGCGAAACGTGCTCGATTCGCCGACAGCCCCATTACGGCATCTTTCACTTTCACCGGGTCCGGAACCGGTCCTTGGCAAAACCATTGAGTCCTCACCACAGGACTCAATGCCGACACGTCTACCGAAGCCCTTGATCTGGAGCAGCAGAGCCAGTTTGTGTCGCGCTCTGTCAGATTGGGAGTGCCATGGTCAGTTCCAATAGTGAGTCTGAGTGTCAACCGAGGCGGTCGACAATCCGCGATACCACAGCGAAGGCCTCAGCGGTCCCATTTGCCTCGCCCTTTTCGAAGTCTCCCTCGATCGTTCCCATCTGGTTCGTCACATGGGCGAGGCAGATGACGGCCCGATCTCGCGCTTGTGCGAAGGCGTAAAGCCCTGCCGCCTCCATTTCGACAGCCAGAATGCCACGGGCCCGTGCCGCCGCGATGGCAGCTTCGGTCTCCCGGAATGGGGCATCGGTGGTCCAGGTTGAACCCGTCAGCACGCGGGGCTCGCCCTCGAACGCGCCATTCAGCCGGGAGAGAAGCCGCTCGGGCGCGGCGCTCCAGTCCGAGGGCGGGACGTAGTGATAGCTCGTGCCCTCATCCCGCAGCGCCCGGTCGATCAGAATGAAATAAGACGGCGCGCCCTGTGGCGTGATCTGTCCCGAGGAGGTGACGCTGATCAGAAGTTCGCAGCCGGAGGCGAACATCTCCTCGGCGACGAGCACGGCAAAGGAAGCGCCGACAGCGCAGCCGACCACGCCAATCTCGTGGCCATCGAGGTCCAAGATCCACATGTCAGTGTGGTAGCAGACCCATCCTTGGTGCCGCTCTGCCCGGCCCTCTGCACGCAGTTGACGCACGATGTCGCCGTCGGGATCGAGCAGGCAGACTTTCGGCACCGCAACGGCCTCCGCGCCCTTCTGACGGCGCGCCTCGCGCAGCAGGCTTTCGGGCGTGAAAGCCGACGGCGCATCATGATCCTTGTTGGCAAGGATTGGAGGCATTTCACGCGATGTCATTTCTTTTCCCCCGACCAATGCGCCAATCGACGAACGTTCCTGCGCAAAGGAAGGCAAATCCCGCGAGTTCGACAATACGCTCGTAAGAGATCACCATGGTAAAGGCGATCAGTAAAAAGCCGATGCCGGCCAGCAAGATCGGTGCAATGCGACGATGATTCCGCCAGCGGAAAAACAATGCGACAAACGCCAGAGCGGCAAAGAGCACGATTGCGATGGCCCAGACGGCTTCATTTAGTGCAATTGTCACACCAAGTGCGCCCAATACGGCAATCGCGGCAAGCGTTCCATAACAGGCAATGAGAGAAAATGTCGTTGCCAAGGCTGCCAGCCAGTCGCCGGTTTTCTTCTGGATCATTTCACTTCCTCTGTCATGTCCAATATCTCCTGGTTCCACCGGTTATTCTTACGCACCCTCAAATTCTCTATTGCAATTAGGACGCTGCCTCGGCTGAGCTTTTAGCTGTTAGCACAAGAAACGCACCGCCGATTGTTGTGACGGTGCCGATCATGTGGTCGACCCGCGCCATGAGGTGGGCAGCAATCCCGTGTGGCGGGTAGAAGACGGCACCGGTTACGGCAGCATCATAAAGCCCCGCTTGATCTGCCAGTTCAATCAGATCGCGCCTGCTCCGGAAATGCACTGCACTCCAGAGCTTCGAGCCGAGCCAGCCCTTAACGCGGCGCTGCGCCGCCCAGAGGTTCCAGCGACCGAGCTCGCCGAGGATCAGCCGACCGCCGGGTTTGAGGACGCGCACCATATCCCGGATCGTCGGGCGAGGATCGTCGACGAAGCAAAGCGTGGCGACCGACACGACGCAATCGAAGTGTCCTGCGGGGAATGGAAGGCCACCAGCGTCCCCTTCGACCAGATCGACCTCGACACCGGCGGCTTTCGCCCGGCGGCGCGCGGCGGCGATCATCTCAGCTGAGGCATCGATGCCGGTGACCCGTGCGCCGCCCTGTGCGAGCCGGGTGGCCAGCACACCGTCGCCGCAGCCGACATCGAGGATGCTCAGGCCGCGGACTTGGCCGATCCGGTCAAGCAGGAGACGCTCCTCGAGCGCGTCCGTGATCCGACCGAGCGTGCTGCGGCGCCAGTCCGCATAGGCGTCGGGAAGACCTTCGAGCGCAGGATCGTGAGCGCCTTGATCCGAGCCGGGCCGCTCCGCTTCCGTCAACTCAGCACCCGGCGGAGGCGCGTCACCACGTGGCCGATCTCGTCTGCGGTCGTGCTGCGGCCGAGGCTGAACCGGATCGCGCCCATGCCGACCTGCGGCGTAACGCCCATCACCTCAAGGACCGGAGACAACTCGACCCGTCCCGAATGGCAGGCGGAGCCGGTCGAGGCCGCGACCTCGGGCATGGCCGCGAGGATCTCTGCGCCAACGCGGCCGACGAAAGCGACGTTGAGGGTGTTGGGAAGGCGATGCTCGGGATGGCCGTTGACCACCACCCCCTCGCCAAACGCATCCTTGAGCGCGGCCCAGAAGCGATTCCGCAGGGACTGGACTCGCTCCATCGGCTCCAGGTCGGCGGCAAGACCGGCGGCCAGGCCGAGTGCGGCTGTGAGCATCGCGCTTTCCGTCCCCGCACGACGCCCGCTCTCATGACCCGCGCCATGGATGAACGGCTCCAGCTGCAGGCCTTCACGAATGAATAGTGCGCCGACGCCCTTGGGGGCATGGAACTTGTGCCCAGCCATCGTCAGCAGATCGACCCCAAGGTCGTCCACCCGCGTCGGGATTTTTCCGACCGACTGCGCGGCATCGGTGTGGAAGCGAACACCGTGTTCTCGCGCGATCGCCGCGCACTCCGCGA
>JANSYC010000103.1 GCA_024742605.1 Alphaproteobacteria bacterium
GTGTTGGGATCGATCCCGAGCAGATCGCCCAGATCATGGGGATCGATACTTTCCGGCCACGTAAGACAACCGGCATCCACGGAGACCACGGCTCGGGCCTGGGCCTGTTCATGGTGCGCCGGAGCCTTGAGATGGCCGGCGGATCGCTGGAACTGCGATCGAAGCCCGGTCTCGGCACCTGTGCCATTGTGCGGCTGACCACGGGATCCAGGCCCTCCTGACCCGACCATCCCGTCGTCATCGGGACAGCAGATCGTCCACGGTCCGCCGCAACAGCGCCAGATCCCGCTCGGTCGACAGGCGGTGATCGCCGTCCTTGATCATGAGGATCTGCACGTCATCGCCGTCGATCCGCTCGGCCAGGGTGACCGCCAGTCGATACGGCACGTCCGGGTCCCGCATACCATGCAGCAGGCGTACGGGGCATTGGATCGGGAGCGGCCCGCGCAGCACCAGATGCTGACGCCCGTCTTCAATCAGGTTCAGAGTGATCGGCGTCGGCGTGTCCGAGTATTCGGATGGCTCCAGATGCCGTCCGGTTTCCAGCAGGGCGCGCCGGGCGTCCTGGTCGAACTCCGCCCACATCAGATCCTCGGTGAAGTCCGGCGCCGCGGCGATCCCGATCAGGCCGGCCAGCCGCTCCGGCCGGGCCAGGGCCAGCAGGGTCATGACCCATCCCCCCATCGAGGAGCCGACCAGAATTTGCGGTCCCTCTGTCACGCGGTCGAGGATCGCCAACGCGTCCCGGTGCCAAGTGCCGATGGTACCGTCTTCGAACTTTCCGCTGGATTGGCCGTGACCCTGATAGTCGAAGCGGGTGAACTGATGTCCGCGCCCGGTGACATGCGCTTCAAGTTCGATCGCCTTGGTGCCGGTCATGTCCGATGCGAATCCACCGCAGAACACGACGCCCGGCGAGGCGCCGGGGGTGTGGTGGTAGGCAAGCTCCACGCCCTCGCCCATGTCGAGACGACGGGCAACACCGGAAGCCGGGTCATTCACGCTTGAAGTGCGGGGCTGTGAGCCGTGCGTCATTGTGCTAGGGTCCCTCTAACAGACCAAAGTTGCTTTGGATTATCAGGTGACCGAGCCGCCAGGGGCCGGCGCGGGTTTCGCGTCCGATCCTAACATTTTCAATGAAGATTACGAGGCGTTCCGGCCGGAAACGGCGGGCGACCGGCCGACTGTGCTTCAAGTCCTGCCGGCTTTGGTGTCCGGCGGGGTGGAGCGCGGGACCGTCGACGTGGCCTCGGCGTTGGTCAATGCGGGCTGGCGCGCCCTGGTCGTCTCCAATGGCGGCCCGATGGTCCGAGAAGTCGAGCGGGTCGGCGCCGAGCACATTCGGATTCCGGTCCATTCCAAGAACCCGCTGCACTGGCGCGCAAATTTCGAGGCGCTGGTCGATCTGATCTGGACCGAGCAGGTGGATCTGGTTCACGCCCGATCCCGGCTGCCGGCCTGGTTGGCCTACGGGGCGGCGCGGCGGAGCCGGGTCCCGTTCGTCACCACCTTTCACCAGCGTCCCGACGCGGCCACGGCCCTCAAGCGCCGGTACAATGCGGTGATGACCCGCGGCGATCGGGTGATCGCGATCTCGCATTACGTCGCGCAAAAACTATTGGACACCTATGGCATGGATCCGGTGCGCCTGCGCGTGATCCCGCGTGGCGTGGATCTGTCGATGTTCGATCCCGACAAGGTCACGGCCGAGCGCATGATACGGCTGGTCAACAAATGGCGGGTGCCGGATGGGGTGCCGATCGTGATGCTGCCCGCTCGGGTGACGGAGTGGAAAGGGCACCGCCTGCTGCTTGACGCGCTTGCCTTGCTGGAGCGGGGCTCGTTTCACTGCCTGATGGTTGGCGATGACAGCCGGGATCGGGTGAAATCCAGCCTGGAACGTCATGTGGCCAAGCTCGGTCTGACGCCCTATGTGCATTTCGTGGGCAAGACCGATGATATGCCCGCCGCCTACAAATTGGCGGATGTGGTGGTGTCGTCCTCGATCGACCCGGAGCCGTTCGGCCGTGTGATGATCGAAGCACAGGCCATGGGCCGGCCGATCGTCGCGGCGGATCATGGCGGCGCGCGGGAGTCGGTGATCGCGGGAGAGACCGGCTGGCTGTTCCCGCCCAGCAACGCCCGCGCCCTTGCCGATGGCATCCTCAACGCGCTGTCGCTTGAAGAGGGCGCCCGGATGGACCTGACGGCGAAAGCCATCGCCCATGTTCGCCAGGGCTTCTCTCGCTACCAGATGTGTGCCCGGACCCTCTCGGTCTATGGCGAACTGCTCGGCGGGACTGTCGCCGACGATCGCGAGCCCACCACCTGATGACGGAGCGGCCGAAAGCGCGCGTGCTCGTGATCAAACACGGCGCGCTGGGGGATTTTCTGCTGTCCATCGGCCCGATGCAGGCGATCCGACGGCATCATCCGGAGGCGCGTCTCACCCTGCTGACCCGGCCGGCCTATCGGGAGCTGGGCGAGGCGACGGGGCTGTTCGATGACGTGTTGGCCGATGATCAGCCGGGTCTGGCGAACCCGCTCGGCCTGCTGCGGCTCCGCAGCGTGATGCGCCGAACTGGAGCGGACCGGATCTACGACCTCCAGACATCCGGTCGGACGGGCTGGTACTTCCGGCTTTGCGGTCCGGGGGCGCCGGAATGGTCGGGCAAGGTGGCCGGGTCCAGCCATCGTCACGTCTACCCTGGCGACCACAGGATGCACACGATTGCGCGGCAACGCGATCAGCTCGCGATCGCCGGGCTGCAGGAGGTTCCCCTGGCCGATCTGGCCTTTCTCGACGGCGACATTGACGGTTTCGACCTGCCGGAACGGATCGCCATCCTGATCCCGGCCGCCTCGCCGGAGCGACCGGCCAAGTGCTGGCCGCCTGAGCGCTACGCGGCGCTGGCGACAGCCCTGATCGCGCGCGGCCTCTCGCCCGTTGCGGTGGGCGGGACGGATGCGGCTGGTAGCGCACGGCGGATCGTCGAGGCGGCGCCGGGCACGATTGACCTGACGGGGCGCACCTCCCTCGGTCAGCTCGCGGCGCTTGCCCGAAAGGCCGAATGGGCGGTCGGCAACGACACCGGCCCAACCCATCTGATCAGTCTTGCTGGCTGCCCGACACTTGCGCTGTTTGGCGGGGACTCCGATCCGGACAAGACCGGACCGGTGGGCCCGCACGCGCGCGCCGTGCAGGCGGAGGCCCTGGAGCAGATCGCAGTCGCCGATGTTCTGGCCGCCATGCCCTCGGCTTGACGCGGCGGCCTCCCCGGTGTGGGATTTCAATTCCTCAAGCCGACACCCGGAGTCCACCATCATGACACATACCCCGCTCGATCCCGCGACTTTGGCCGTCATGGGGACGCCGAACTACACCCATGCCATGGTGACCGAGGGGGTCTCCAAGTGGCTGAACATCGCCGGCCAGGTCGGTGTGCGTCAGGATGGCAGCACGGTCGACGGCACTTTGGATCAATGCCGGCAGGCGTTCGCGAATATCGGCGAACTCCTGAAAGGCGCTGGAATGACGCCGGAGGATGTCTGTCACCTCCGAATTTATCTTACGGACCGCAACGATATCCTGGCGCTGCGCCAGGCGCGCACCGAATTCTTCGGTGCCGACAAGGTGCTTCCCAGCACCCTGATCATGGTCTCGGGGCTGGTCGACCCGGCCTGGAAGGTGGAGCTGGAGATCATGGCGGCGCGCTGAGGGGACAGGGTGTCACCCAGCCGGTCCCGTGCCGATCAGGTCTCGCCGAACAGGAACGCCAGCAGCGCGAAACGGGAGCCCGAGCGCATCGCCATCACTTCGTGGAGCAGGGAGCAGGAAAACACGATCGCGGCCCCGCTCGGCGGTTTGAACACGGCGTCACCGAACTCCGGGAACTTCAGCTCCGCGCCCTCGTACTGTCCGCTGTTCAGATTGATCGTCACGGCGAACCGCCGGTGCGCCACGAAGGGTAGGGTGTTGTCCCGGTGGCCGTGCTCCGAGCCGCCCCGGGCGCCCTCGTAGCAGGCGATCCGGTAGCGCTCGTGTCGGGTGACCTTGTAGTTGAAGGCCTTCTGAATCTCCGGCATCAGCCGCGGCACCAGCTTGCGGTCGATGATCTTGTTGGTCTCGTCCGAACAGACCCAATGATCGATCCGGTCGTTGCGCCCGTATTCGGGAATCCGCATCTTCACGTCAGTCGTTCGACCCTGGAGCTGGTTGTGACCGGGGTCGACGAACTCCTTGCCGGTGGTCTTGTAGATCTCGATCAACCGCCGACAATCCTCCGCGTCGAACACGTCCGGCACCACAAGGACGGGCGGCAGGGACTGGGTGATCAGGCCGCCCTTCCGGCGCTCGGCCACCGGCCTGGCACGTGCAAGAATCGCCTCGGCCGGGTCGCCCTTGCTCTCGGACCCGGCCAGTGCCAGCACGTGGAGATTGGGCGCGATCGCGAGAGCGCCGGCCTGGTCGGTCAGAACCCGCCCATAGGTCACGCCGATGCCCAGATGGGCAAATCCACGGGCCTCGCCCATGACCGTCTTGTCGATCAGGACCGGGAAGGGGAGTTCGGCGCCGGACGTGGCAAGATCGTCGGCCTCGGCCTGGGTCAGCACGATCTGCACCTCGGCGCTGACCTCGGCCAGCACGTCCCGTTTGGCCGCGAACGCTTTCAGGAAGGCGGCGCATTTCGGTTTGCTGGCAGACCCCAGGAACAGCAGAACATGAAGCTTGCCCGCCTGTTCGTCGGAGAGCGGGTCGAAGGCGGACCCGGAACGGCGCTGAAACCCGATCGGCGGCATCAAATCGCCGATTTCGAGGCGCTTCGGAGGCGGCGCCGGAGGCCGCGCACCTCCGAACCCCGATCCTCCGTATCCAGAGCCCCCCTTGGGCGGTTGTCCGGGCATCTGAACCGTCATGAGTCCTGTCCTCGCCGATCATGCCAATGGCGCCACGCGCCTGATGGGGAGTGAAACCTTTGGGCCGGCGCGATGCAAGCGCCACGGACGGGCCGTGGATGCCATGGAGCGCGAGACCTGCCTTTCCACAGGATAACCTGCAACCCCTTGCCCCTGGGCCCGGGCCGCGCTACATAAGCGGCCCGATCATCAGATATGGATTAAGCTGTGCATTGCGCGTTCGAACAGACTATCAGGCCGTCTTGGGCGGCCGAGGCCTCGTAACCCGGCCGACCGAGACGGCATTTCGTTGTCTCGCGGGCGCTCGCACCCGATACCAAAGCGAGTCCCGATCTGTTCGAACCTGTTGAAGCGAGCTTTCCAATGCCATCCATCACACTTCCCGACGGCTCCGTCCGATCCTATGACAAACCGGTCACGCCCGCCGATGTCGCGGCCGATATCGGTCCCGGCCTTGCCAAGGCGGCCTTCGTCGCCAAGGTCGACGGCAAGCTGGTCGATCTCGACCATCCGATCTCCGAGGATGCGAAGCTCGCGCTGATCACGCGAAAGGACGAGGCGGCGCTCGAGCATATCCGTCACGACTGCGCCCATGTGCTGGCCGAGGCGGTGCTGGAGCTTTATCCGGAGACCCAGGTCACCATCGGCCCGTCCATCGAGAACGGCTTCTACTATGACTTCAATCGGGCCGAGCCGTTCTCGACCGACGACCTCGCCGCGATCGAACAGCGGATGCACGAGATCGTCGACCGGGATGAGCGGATCGTCCGTGAGGAATGGACCCGCGAGCAGGCGGTCGCGCACTACAAGGAAACCAACGAGCCGTTCAAGGTCGAGTTGGCCGAGGCGATTCCCGAAGGCGAGATCATCAGCTTCTACCGTCAGGGCAATTTCCTCGACCTCTGCCGCGGCCCCCACGGCCCCAGCACCAAGGGTGTGGGGCACGCCTTCAAGCTGACAAAGGTGGCCGGCGCCTATTGGCGGGGTGACAGCAGCAATCCGATGCTGCAGCGGATCTACGGCACGGCGTTTGTCGACGAGAAGGCTCTGCAGGCCTATCTGACCATGCTGGAGGAGGCCGAGAAGCGCGACCATCGGCGCCTGGGCCGGGAGCTCGACCTGTTTCACATCCAGGAAGAGGCGGTTGGCTCGGTTTTCTGGCATCCGCATGGCTGGACACTGTATCGGGCGATTGAGGACTACATCCGCGGCCGTCTCGGCGATGCCGGGTATCAGGAGATCAAGACGCCGCAGCTGATCGACCGGTCGCTCTGGGAGGCGTCGGGCCATTGGGACAAGTTCCGGGAGGCCATGTTCACGGCCAATTCCGATGACGACAGGGTTCTGGCCCTGAAGCCGATGAACTGCCCGGGGCATGTTCAGGTCTACAAACAGGGCCTGAAATCCTATCGGGATCTGCCGCTCCGGTTCTCCGAGTTCGGATCCTGCCATCGGAACGAGCCGTCGGGCGCGCTGCACGGAATCATGCGGGTCCGCGCCTTTACCCAGGACGACGCGCATATCTTCTGTACGGAAGATCAGATCACCGACGAGAGCATCAAGTTCTGCGACCTGCTTGCGTCGATCTACAAGGATTTCGGCTTCGAGGACGTGCGGATCAAGTTCTCCGACCGGCCCGAGGTGCGCGCCGGTGCGGATTCCGTCTGGGATCGGGCCGAAGGAGCGCTTCGGGAGGCCTGCGACGCGGCCGGGCTGGAGACCACGCTGAACCCAGGCGAGGGCGCGTTCTACGGCCCGAAACTGGAATTCGTTCTGCGCGATGCGATCGGGCGGGACTGGCAGTGCGGCACCCTTCAGGTGGATTTCGTGCTGCCGGAACGCCTGGACGCCTCATACATCACTGAGACCGGCGAGAAGAAGCGCCCGGTCATGCTGCACCGGGCGATCTTCGGTTCCATGGAGCGGTGGATCGGCATTCTGATCGAGCAGTTCGCGGGACGGTTCCCGCTGTGGCTGGCGCCGGTGCAGGCGGTGGTCGCGACCATCACCAGCGAAGGCGACGATTACGCCCGCGAGGTGGCTGCGGCTGCAAAGAAAGCGGGTCTTCGGGTGGCGCTCGATCTGCGCAACGAGAAGATCAACTACAAGATCCGGGAACATTCGGAGGCGAAAATTCCCGCGATCTTGGTTGTCGGCGCGCGCGAGGCGGCGGAAAGAGCCGTTGCCGTGCGGCGACTTGGCGGAAAGGCGCAGGAAGTTCTTGCGCTGGAAGATGCTGTTCATAGACTAGTAACTGAGGCGACCCCGCCTTCGGGGTCCTGATCTGAAGGAGGATACAGATCGCTCGACCACCATTTGGTTTGACGCCGCCCCAAAAGGATGGGCCACGTGTCAACCGTGACATCAGAGTTCCGAATGTCCGTTGCGTTGATCCGGAAGGGGAAATGCTCGGCGTCCTGTCGCTCGACGACGCCCTGAGAAAGGCCGAGGAATTCGGCCTTGATCTGGTTGAGGTTTCGCCGAACGCCGATCCGCCGGTTTGTAAGATTCTGGACTACGGAAAATTCAAGTACGAGGCCCAGAAGAAGAAGAACGAGGCCAAGAAGAAACAGAAGGTGATCGAGGTCAAGGAAATCAAGCTGCGCCCGAATATCGAGGAGCATGATTTCCAGACCAAGATGCGGAATGTGAATCGTTTTCTGACCGACGGCGACAAGGTCAAGCTGACCATGCGGTTCCGCGGCCGGGAAATGGCGCATCAGGAAATCGGTCTGAACGTGTTGAAGCGGGTTCAGGAAGATCTCGGAGAAGCCGCCAAGGTCGAGGCCCATCCCAAGATGGAAGGCCGTCAGATGACCATGGTCGTCGCGCCGAAATAACGGTCGCGCATTGCAGAACGAAAGAAGGGCCGGATTTCTCCGGCCCTTCTTTTGTGGTCACTTCCCGGGGGCAGCGCGTCACGGTCGACAGGATCAGGTGCCTGGATCGTTGGCTTCCGACTGCAGGTGCGTGAAATGCTCCAGGCCGATCCGCTTGATCAGGTCGAGTTGGGTCTCCAGGTAGTCGAGATGTTCCTCCTCGTTGTCGAGGATCTTCTGGAACAGGTCGCGGCTGACGTAATCACGGACCTTCTCGCAGTGCTCGATCGCGTCCCGCAGGTCGGGGATCGCATGGTTCTCCAGCTTCAGATCGCATTCGAGAATCTCGCGGACGTCCTCACCGATCATCAGTTTGTTGAGTTCCTGCAGATTTGGCAGACCTCCGAGAAACAGGACCCGCCTGATCAGCCAATCCGCGTGCTCCATCTCCTCGATGGATTCCTTGTATTCGTACTTTGCCAGCTTGGAGACGCCCCAATCCGCCAGGATCCGCGAATGCAGGAAGTACTGATTGATCGCGGTCAACTCGTTCTTGAGCGCCTTGTTCAAGAACTCGATGACCTTCTTGTCGCCCTTCATGGCTCACCTCGTGAAAACCTGTGGTGATCGGGGTGACCACCGTTGATCGGAGTCTAGCCGATCGGGCGTCCTGATGAAAGAAAATCTCCAAATTTCAATATGTTGATAACGCGAAGCGTTCGCGGATCGATCCTCATCAGGCCGCCGTCGCAGCCTCCATGAGGCCGGCCATGGCGGGCATCTGAGGGGCGGACGGCGCAAGGTCCAGGCGACTGCTGATCAGGCCTCGGATGACATCCTTGCAGGCACCGCAGCGGGGCGTGACGCCGATTGTCTTGTAGACTTGCGCGACACTGCGCGCGCCTTCGGAAATGGCCGCATCGACCGCCCGGTCATTGAACGCATTGCAGCAGCACACAATCATGTTCGCTTCTCCAACCCTCTCCGGAGCCCCGCTTATGCGAGTCATTCGCATCTGATGCAATGTGATGTTTCCTGCGAGTGATTGTCAATAGAAGAGTCCGCGGCTCGGCGCATTGATTCAGATCAAAACCGGGAAATCGGAGTCCTCACGGGTCTCCCGGAACACCGTAGGACGGCGCGGCGTCGGGATCGAGCGCCCGGGAGACGTAGGCGTCCATCTCCGGTTTCCAGCGCATCCAGAGGGCGGTGAGCTCCGCGATCGGCGTCTCCGACCAATCGACTCTCAGATCGGCGATCGGCCAGGCCTCCCGATGCGCCATGACCAGCCCCGCCGAATGCACCTCCCCGGCCTCGCCGCCCGCCGCTTCACCTGCAATCAGAGCCGCAATCAACCGGTCGCCGAGGCTATCCTCCCGGGCCGCCTCAAACCGCTCGACCATTGCCGTCGGCACGTCGGTATTGTCCAGCATGTTCCCCGCCGCCACACAGTGGGCGCCGACCCGGCCGGCGTGGAGCCCCAGCGTCTTTATCCCGTGAACGACGGCGCCGGCGCCGTCCCGGCTCAACACCGCCACCTGACGCCATTCGGGATGCGGCGCATCGCCGATCACCCGCGCCAGCGCGTCCTCGGCGGTCAGACCGCGGGCCAGCAGATCCAGGCCCTTCGGACCAAGCCGCGGGTCGGTCACGTTCTGGCTGCCGACCACGCCGACATCCGCCCGAACATGGGCGCAGCGGGCTGCAACCGCGACGCTGGAGGAGCTGACCACCATGCCCAGGGCACCGGTCCGTTCACAATGTCCGAGCAGCGAGAAGGTCACGTTCCGGGTCCTTTCAGAGAGGTGATTTTGGTCTATGGTCCGACAGTAGAAGGTCAAGCCTCGCAGAGGCGGAGCGGAATCGAAAGAGGGCAGCGCATGCGCATCGGGATCATCGGAGCGGGGGCCGTCGGTGGCTTCATGGCGGGCCACCTGGCGCGGGCGGGCAGCGAGGTGGCGGTGCTGGCGCGCGGCCCCAATCTGGCAGCCCTTCGAGAGGACGGGGTGACGGTGCTGAGCCAAGGCCAGCGCTGGACCGCGCCGGTGACCGCCTCGGACAGCGCGGCGGAGCTTGGTCCGGTCGATCTGGCGATCGTGACCGCGAAGGGCCCGTCCTGGCCGGTGCTGTCGGACGCCATGGCGCCGATGCTGGGTCCGGACACGACGGTTGTCTGTGCGATGAACGGCATTCCCTGGTGGTATGAGTACGGTCGTGCGGGCGGCACCGGCGCGCCGCTGGACCGGGTCGACCCCGGCGGAGTGGTGTGGAAGGCCGTCGGCCCCGAGCGCGCCCTCGGATGCGTGATCGACTGCCCCAGCATCGTCGAGGCGCCGGGCGTGATCCGCCACAATGCGGATCGTCCGGGCAGCTTCATCCTGGGGGAGCCGGGCGGACCCGCAACCGATCGGGTGCGCGCGGTCGCATCCGCGCTCGAGGCGGCGGCGATGGGGGCGCCGGTTTCGGACGAGATCCGTGTCGCGATCTGGGCCAAGCTCCTGGTGAACCTGTCCCGCTCGCCGCTCGGGGTCCTGACCGGCGGGACCGAGCGGGGGCTTGCGGCGAACCCGGATACCCTCGCCGTGACCCTGGCCATGATGCGCGAGGGACA
>JANSYC010000033.1 GCA_024742605.1 Alphaproteobacteria bacterium
ATGATCTGTCCACCCCTCGGACGGGCTCAAGGCCCGGGACCTCGACGTCTCGGACCAAACTCTAACGGACAGGGAAACCGATATGCTCAAAAAGACCTTACTGGCCGCTGCGGCCGTGGTCGCGCTTGGAACCGCACCCTTCGGTGCGACCACCGCGCAGGCCGCCGACATTCCGTGCGGAACCGCCAAGCTGATCGTGCCGTGGGGCGCCGGCGGCGGCACGGATGTGATTTTCCGGACTTTCGTAGAAGCTGTGAACAAGGCCGGTGCCGAACCGCAGCTTCAGGTCGTTAACATCGGCGGTCAGGGCGGCAACAAGGGGGCGAAGGAAGCCGTCAAGTCCAAGCCGGACGGCTGCACGCTGTTCGCCATTCATCAGAGCGCGCTGACCAGTTATTTCACTGGCCGCGTCGACTTCACCTGGGACGCCTTCGAGCCGGTCTCGCTGCTGACCCGCACCCCGGCCATCTTCGGGGCCAATTCCAATGTTCCTTATGACGATGTGAACGGTCTGGTCGCCGCCGCGAAGGCCGCACCGGGCGAGATCCTGGCCGGCGGAACACTTGGTTCCACCAGTCACTTCGTGTTCCTGCTGCTGGAAGACAAGGCAGACGTCAAGTTTAAGCACGTCTCGTATGACGGCACCCGTGAGCGGATGACCGCTCTGCTGGCGAACAACATCCAGGTCGGCGAAATCAACCTGGCTGCCGCTAAGAAGTACATCCAGACCAACGAGCTGAAGGCCCTCGGCATCACCACTGCCGAGCGCAATCCAGATGTCCCCGATCTCAAAACCGTGCGTGAGCAGGGCTATGACCTGATCTTCGGGACCGACCGGGGCGTCATGCTGCCGAAGGGCACCTCCAAGGACATCGTCGCGCATTACGGCAAGATGTTCGAAGCGGCGGCCAAGTCACCGGAAATCGTGAAAGCGATGGCCGAGAAAGGCACCTCGATCGAATATCTCGGCCCGGACGCCTATACCAAGTACTTCGAGGACACCTTTGCGGACTGGAAGCGGATCGCCGAAGCTGCGGGCATCTTCAAGCCGCAGAGCTGAGCCTCGGCAGACGTTCAACGTTATCAGGAGCCGGCCGGGCAACTGGCCGGCTCCAATCCATCAAGTCGGACCTTGCAAGGCGCCGACAGAGGTATTGGGGGATACCATGGCCGTTAGCCGCGACACGATCGTCGCCATCCTGCTCTTGGCCTTCACGGCGTTGATGTGGAACGCCAGCACCGAAATCGAGGTCACGCCGTACGCCACCATGGCATCCAGCGTATGGCCGCAGATCATTCTCATCGGGCTCGGCATCTTCAGCGGGCTGCTGTTGGCACAAAGCGTGACGACGAAACCCTCGCCTGAAGCGGAAGTCGAACCCGAACGGCTGGGTTCCATGGCGCTGCTGGCACGGTATCGGAACGCGTTGATCATCTATGCGCTGTTCTTCCTGTTTCTGATCACCCTGCCCTATCTGGGCATGCTGATCGGTGCCACGGCCTTCGTCTTCCTGGCTTTGACCCTGTTGGGTCGTCTGAATGCGCGGATGGTCGGGGTTCATGCGCTGATCGCCTTGGGGTCGGTGGGCTCCATGTGGGCGATCTTCACCTACGCGCTGCATGTCATTTTGCCTCAGGGCGAAATCCTGTCGAACATGTACTGAACGGGGAGCGGCAGGATGATTTTTGAAAACATTGCCTTGGCCTTCGGGGCCGTCTTCGAGTTCCGCAATCTATTCCTGATGACGCTGGGCGTGACCGCGGGGCTGATCGCCGGATCGATTCCGGGCTTCACCATCACCATGGCGGTGGTGCTGACCCTGCCGTTCACCTTCGGGCTGACCGCCGTCGAGGGGCTCGCGACCATGATCGGCGTGTTCGTGGGCGGGCTGTCGGGCGGGCTCATGTCCGGTATGCTGACCGGCATTCCGGGGACGCCGAGTTCGATCGCCACCACGTTCGACGGCTTCCCGCTGGCGCGGTCCGGACGGCCGGGTTACGCGCTGGGCATCGGGGTCTGGTCGAGCTTCTTCGGCGGCATAATGAGCGCGGTCCTGCTGGTCACACTGGCGCCGCGTCTCGCGACAATCGGGCTCGAATTCGGGCCGTGGGACTATTTTGCGCTGGTGCTGTTTGCGCTGACCATCACCGCCTCACTCTCGGGCGAGACCCTGATCAAGGGGATCATCGCCGGGATGCTCGGGCTGCTGGTGGCGACCATCGGCGAGGACGACGTGAACGGGGTCGAGCGCTTCAGCTTCGGCAACGACATGCTGGCGAACGGATTCAGCTTCCTGCCGGTCCTGATCGGCCTGTTCGCCTTCAGCCAGCTGCTCTCCGACATTCAGGACACCGAAACCGCCCGCAAGCCGCTGATGGACGCCGGAGACGCCAAGGGCGTGAAGGTCGAGCACTGGAATGCGATCAAGGCGATCTTCAAAAGCTGGACCAATGTGGTCCGGTCTTCGCTGATCGGGGTGTTCACCGGTATTCTGCCCGCCGCAGGCGGCTCGATCTCAAACATTCTGGCCTACGATCAGGCCAAGAAGGCGAGCAAGGAAAGCCACAAGTTCGGCACCGGTCACGTCGACGGGATCATCGCACCCGAATCCGCGAACAACGCGACCGCCGGCGGCGCGCTGATCACCATGATGGCGCTCGGCATTCCGGGCGATGTGGTCACCGCCGTCATGCTGGGCGCGCTGCTGATCCACAACGTTCAGCCCAGCCCGACCTTCATCGTCGACAATCCGGAGCTGGCCTATTCGATCTTCATCGCCTTCTTCCTGGCCCATTTCATCATGATCGGCATGCAGTCGTTCTGCCTGCGGGCCTTCCTGCTGGTGGTGCGGATCCCGATGTACACGCTGGCCTGCGTGATCCTGGTCTACTGCGCCATCGGCGTGTTCGCCCTGAACAACATTCAGGACGACATCTGGACCCTGTTCATCTTCGGTGTCGTCGGCTATGGGCTCAGGCTCTTGGGCTTCCCGCTGGCACCGATGATCCTGGGCGTGGTGCTCGGTCATGTGGCGGAGCTGAACCTGAACCGGGCGGTGACGATCTCGACCACCGGCGACCAGTTTCTGCTGGACATGATCAGCCGGCCCTGGTCCCTGTTCTTCCTGATCCTGGCGAGCTTCAGCCTGATGTTCCCGTTCTATCAGAAGCACCGGTCGTCGAAGACCTGGACGGTGTTCTTCCCACCGGTTCTGGTCCTGGCGCTCTCGATCCCGATGTTCATGATGGACGGAACGGTCCGGACGGTGATCGCATTCGGGCTGATTGCAATTGCGGGATATCTTGTGGTTAAAGCAGGTCGGAGAGGGTTCCGGGTCGACCCGGATGATACGCCTTTGACCCCGCCCGCCTAAGCGCTCCCGCGCTCCGTCATCTCTTTAACGCTTGGAGATCGGCCAATGGCCTTCGACATCAAGAATCCGTATTTGTTGTTCCTCGGCGATGCGCCGGATCAGCTGGCCGCGAAAACCGCCAATGGTGTGAAGGTCTGGCGTCCGGATTGGTGCATCGGCCAGTTCCGCCTGCCGGGCTGCAAGGCGGATCTCGGACTGCCGGACGTCTCCATTGAGGAAGCCGCCGCCAAGGGGGCCAAGACGGTCATCCTGGGGGTCGCAAACCGGGGCGGCAAGATCGCAGACTCCTGGACCGTCGAGCTGGTGAAGGCGCTGGAACTCGGGATGGATATCGCCTCCGGCCTGCACACCCGCGTGACCCAGGTCCCCGCCCTCAAGGAGGCCGCCGCCAAACACGGCCGCACCCTGTTCGATGTGCGCCACCCGACCCAGGATTTCGCGGTCGCCAGCGGCGTCAAGCGGACCGGCAAGCGGCTGCTGACCGTCGGCACCGACGTCTCGGTCGGCAAGATGTTCACCACGCTCGCCATCGAGAAGGAGATGGTGGCCCGGGGCATGAACGCCGACTTCCGGGCGACCGGCCAGACCGGGATCTTCATCGCCGGCGCCGGTGTGTCGATCGATGCGGTGATCGCCGATTTCATCTCGGGTTCGGTCGAATGGCTTGCCCCCGAGAACACGGCGGATCACTGGGACCTGATCGAAGGTCAGGGCTCGCTGCTGAACGTGTCCTATGCGGGCGTGACCATGGGCCTGATCCACGGCGCGCAAGCCGACGCACTGGTGATGTGTCACGAGGTCGGCCGTCCCCACATGCGGGGCCTTCCGGACTACCCGATGCCCGAAATTCTGCCGACCATGGACCTGATCCTGTTGCACGCCCGGCATGTGAACCCGGACGCCAAGTTCGTCGGCGTTGCGCTCAACACCTCGAACGTTTCGGCCGAAGCCGCCGCCGCTTTCAAGGAGAAGACCGCCAAGGAGACCGGCCTGCCGGTGGTGAACCCGCTGATCGATGGTGTCGCGCCGATCGTGGATGTGATCCAGAAGGGCTGACCCGACCATGGTGACGATGGGGTCGGGGATCTCCGCTACCTCATCGTCTCCCGTCCTTCAGCCGCCAAGCGGTCGGAGGCTTGCTCGATCGTGGTCTGCAGGCGTTCCATGAAGGTGGCGCGGTCCAGCCCGGGCTCGATCGGTTCCAGGAACTCGACGATCACCCGACCCGGGATCTTCACGAAGGCATTGCGGCTCCAGTAGAGACCCGAGTTCAACGCCACCGGAACCATCGGCAACCCGATCGAACGGTAGAGCGCGAACACCCCCGGATGATAATGCCCCTCCGCACCCGGCACCACGCGGGTGCCCTGCGGAAAGATCAGCACCGGTCGGCCGTCCGCGACTGCCGCCTTCGCATCGATCACCATCCGTTTGATCGCCGGGGCCCCGCCCTCCCGGTCGATCGGCACCATGCCGGCCCCATTTATCATAGCGCCGAGGACCGGAATCTCGGTCAGCTCCTTCTTGAGGACGATCGCCGGCGTGTCCAGGAACTGGTTGAACCAGATGGTCTCCCAGGCCGATTGATGCTTGGAGGCGACAAGCACCGGCCCTTTGGGCAGGCGCTCGGCATTCCGCACTTCAACCCCTATCCCGGCGACCCATCGGATCAGCCACATCGAAAGGGAGATCCAACAGGACCGGACCGCGAAAAGGGCGTCCCGATGCATCCATAGCGCGGGCCACCCAGTGAGCGCCATCACTCCGGTTGATCCGTAGAATAGGATGTTGAATATGACAGATCGGAGAACCCTCATGCTCGCGCTATACAATTCCGACGCGCGAATGGCCAGACCGGAGTCCCTGATTACATGACCGAAATTGCGTTTTCCGAGACCGCGCGCTGTTTGCTGCCGATCCTGGACCGTGTCGCGGCGCGGGGCGACACCATCACCTATGCCGAACTGGCACGGGACGCCGGTATCCATCCCCCCCATTCGATCCACCGGACCGCTGAAGCCCTTGAGGAGATCCTGCGGGCCGATCACGCCGCGGCGCGTCCTCTGCGGGCCGCCGTCGCGGTCTCCGCGAAACGCGGCGGGATTCCGGCTCCGGGTTTCTTTCATCTCTGCGGTGAAATCGGTTTGTACTTCGGCCCCGACAGTGGCCCCCAGGCGGCAGCCTTCCATGCCCTGGAACTCAAGCGCCTGCGGCAGACCGGCTGACGGCGCGGCGATAGCCGGGAACATGCCGCCATCGGTCAGGACACCAGACACGGCCCCAGATCGACCTCAGCCCCGGTCCCGGTGAAGGTGGCCGCCTCCATCCGATCGGGGCCGCCCGGCGTCACCAGGCGCATCCGCACCGCGGCACCGTCCATTTCCGAACCCGCGACCATGGTCTGACCCATCGGCCCATCCGCCAGCCGGTCGTCGACATCAATGGTGAACATGGCGTACTCGCCCGGCTCCAGACCCGTAAAGCTGAAGGTCACCGACCTACCGCCATCCTTGACCTCGGTCACGGCGGTAACCTTCTCGCCGCCCGCCACCAGCTCGAAAGGCTGATAAACCGAAAGGCCCTGGCCGCCCGGGTCGGTGTCGAAGATCAGGTCCCCGGCCGAGCCGACCAGATCGATGGTCAGATCGGCGATCCGCACATCGCAGCTGGCCGAGTTCGTGATGGTGAAACTGTCCTTCGGCGCACCTTCGACGAACAGGACCTTGATATCCGGCCCGGCGGCGCCGACCGGCAACGCCAGACCGGCCATGAAAAGGGCCGATGCAAGAGCCTTGCGAAACATGGAATCCTCCCGTGCTGTCCTGGAGTGAAATAGGTGCCCGGGGGCTTATGGCAATTGCCTCGCGGGACCTTTAGCATCGCCGCAAAACATCCAAACGAGGGAACGCCAATCATGTCTGACGAAATCAAGCCCCGGGGCCTTGCACGCGGCCTGACCAACTATGGTGACAACGCGTTCAGCCTGTACCTGCGGCGGTCGATGGCCTCGTCGATGGGCTATTCCAAGGACATGCTGAACAAGCCGGTGATCGGGATCTGCAGTTCGGGCAGCGGCTACAACAACTGCCATCGGCTGATGCCGGAACTGGTCGAAGCCGCCAAGCGCGGGGTGCTCGCGGCCGGCGGCCTGCCGATCGATTTCCCGACCATCTCGCTGGGCGAGGTGTTCCTCAGCCCGACCTCGATGATGTACCGCAACCTGATGAGCATGGACGTGGAGGAGATGATCCGCGCCCAGCCTATGGATGCGGTCGTGGTGATCGGCGGCTGCGACAAGACCATGCCGGCGCAGCTCATGGGCGCCGCCAACGCGGAGGTACCGGTGGTGCACTGCGTGGTCGGCCCGATGATGACCTCTCCCTATAACGGCGACCGGCTGGGCGCCTGCACCGACTGCCGCCGCTTCTGGGGCAAGTACCGGGCCGGCGAGATCGACGAGGCCGGCATCAACCGGGTCGAGACCGGACTCGCCACCACGGCCGGCACCTGTGCGGTGATGGGAACGGCCAGCACTATGGCCGCGATCGCCGAGACCCTGGGCATGCTGCTGCCGGGCACCGCAACCATCCCCGCCATTCACGCCGACCGGATCCGGGCAGCCGAAGCGTCCGGCGTACGGGCGATGGAACTCGCGCTGGCCAACGGATCGGACAAGCTGCTGCCGCGTGACATCATCACCAAGGAGAGCGTCGAGAACGCGCTGCGGGTGCTGCTGGCGATCGGCGGATCGACCAATGCGATCGTCCACCTGACGGCGGTTGCCGGACGGCTCGGCATTCCAGTCCCGCTCGACCGTCTGAACGTGCTCTCGGACGAAACCCCGGTGATCGTGGATCTCAAGCCGACCGGCCAGCACTACATGGAGGATCTTTTCGCCGCCGGCGGCATCGGCGCCGTGCTGAAGGAATTGCGCCCGCTGCTGAACCTGGACTGCATGACCGTGGCGGGCGAGACCCTGGGTCAGCGGCTCGACCGGGAGTTGGAGGAGAATCTGTGGTGTGATCCGGAGGTGGTGAAACCGCTGACGGCCCCCTATCAGGACAAGGGCGGCCTTGTCGCCCTGTTCGGCTCGCTCGCGCCGCGCGGTGCCATCCTCAAGCGGTCGGCCGCCGATCCCAAACTGTTCGAGACCGAAGGCCGGGCGGTGGTGTTCAGGGATCTGGCCGATTTGGCCGCCCGGATCGACAGCGACGATCTGGACGTGAAACCGGACGATGTTCTGGTGTTGCAGAACGCGGGCCCGAAGAGCCCCGCCGCCATGCCGGAAGCGGGCTATCTGCCGATCCCCAAAAAGCTGGCACGGGCCGGACTGAAGGACATGCTGCGGATTTCGGACGCGCGGATGTCCGGCACCGCCTTCGGCACCATCGTGCTGCACGTCACACCGGAAGCCGCCGACGGCGGACCGCTGGGCCTGGTGCGGGACGGCGACCGGATCCGGGTGTCGGTGGAGAACCGAACCATCGAGCTGCTGGTGGATCAGGCGGAGCTGGACAAGCGCCGGGCCGCTTCCCCGCCGACCGCCGCCCAGCCGGAGTTCAAACGCGGCTACCGCAAGATCTACATGGACCACGTGCTGCAGGCCGACGGCGGCGTAGATTTCGACTTCCTAAGGGCGGTGGACTAGGCGCTCCATCGCCCAGACCGCCATCGCGCGCACCAGCTCGCTGTGGTCCCGGGTCAGGCGTTCCAGCAGGGGAAGCGCCGAGGGGTCGCCGCTGTTGCCGAGCGCGATGGTCACGTTGCGGACGAACCGGTCGCGGCCGATCCGTTTGATCGGCGAGCCGGAGAACCTTGCCCGGAACCCGGCGTCGTTCAGCTCGGCAAGTTCGGTCAATAGCGGCAGGGTCAGGTCGGCGCGGGCGACGAAGGCCAGCTCCTCGGTGGCGGAGGCGAACTTGTTCCACGGGCAGACCGCCAGACAGTCGTCGCAGCCGTAGATCCGGTTGCCGATGGCCTCCAGAAACTCCTCTGGAATGTGCCCCTTATGCTCGATCGTCAGGTAGCTGATGCAGCGCCGCGCATCGAGCTGATAGGGCCTCGGGAACGCCGCTGTGGGGCAGATGTCGAGGCAGGCGCGGCAGGAGCCGCAATGGTCGGCCTCAGGCGCATCCGGCGCAAGGTCCAGCGTTGTGAAGACCTCGCCCAGGAACAGCCAGGAGCCGTGCGCGCGGCTGACCAGATTGCTGTGCTTTCCCTGCCAGCCGACACCGGCTTGGGCAGCCAATGGCTTCTCCATCACCGGCGCGGTATCGACGAAGACCTTGACGTCGCCGGACGGCTCCCGGCCGTGGGTCTCCTGCAGCCACCGCGCCAGACGCTTGAGCCGCTTCTTGATCAGGTCGTGATAATCCCGGTGCCGCGCGTAGACCGAGATATTGCCGCGGTCACGCTGCGCCAGATTGGCCATGGGATCGTGGTCGGGACCGTAATTGGCGGCCAGCACGATCACGCTCCGCGCCTCGCTCCACAGCGCTTTGGGGTGGGAGCGTCGCTCCAGCGTGTCGGCCATCCAGGCCATCTCGCCATGCTCGCCGCCCTCGACGAAACCGGCCAGCCGCGCCCGCTCCCTGGCGCCCATCTCGGCGGGGGCGATGCCGACCGCGTCGAACCCGATCTCCCGCGCCTTGGTCTTGATCTCTTCGGAAAGCGACATCTGCGTCAAATCAGTTGGAACCCCTCTCCCGCCTTATAACGCAGGAACGCGTCCCGGGTCCGGGCAAGGTGGACCATGAACGGCTCGGGCAGGCTCTCGGGACGCGCCCAGGCCACCTCCAGACTTTCGTGTCCGTCGGCCCGCGGCTCACCCCCCCACGCGGTGCAGTGGAACATCATCGAAAACGCCTGCAGCCGGTCTCCGTTCGGATAGTGCATGAGATCGTGGACCGGGTGGCTGGCATGGCCGAAGGGGATCATCTCACCTGCCACCAGCCCGGTCTCCTCGAGCAGCTCCTGGCGCGCGGTATCCTCGATCGACTGGCCCTCCTCGGCCGAGCCCGCCGGCAAGGCCCAGGTGCCGAAATCGCCGCGCCGGATCAGCAGGATCTCGCCCTCGGCATTCTCGCAAACCACCCGCGCGCCCGGCATCAGCACCATCCGGTGGCCGATCAGCTTGCGGAGCTGGCCGAGATAACTCTGCTCGAAATCGCTCATGCCCTCATCCTCAAGATCCGAACGTCCAGGACACCAATAACATGGAGACCGGCAGGGAGATGAACGCGAGTGCGGTCTGAATCGTGGTGATCGCCGCCATCAGCGGCGCGTCTCCCCCCATCTGCCGGGCCAGCGTGTAGGCGGCCGACGCGGTCGGCGCGGCGCCGAACAGGACCGCGATCATGGTCTCCAGCTCGGACAGGCCCATGAGTCGGGCCAGCACCACCACGATCACCGGAAAGATCAGAAACTTGCCGACGATCGACAGGGCCAGCGGCAGCGCCGACGCCTGCATCGCGCGCAGACGCAGATTGGCGCCGACGCACATCAGCACGATCGGCAGGGCCGCATTCCCGATCACCTGCAGGGTCTGATGCAGAACCGGGATCTCACCCAGACCGGTCAGGTTGAACCCGACCCCTGAGCCGACCGCGAGGATCAGCGGGTTGCGAGCCAAGTCCCGCAGGATCGCCCCAAAGATTCCCTTGGTGCCGCCCTTGCGGTTCAGCACCACCATCAGCGGCACCACGCTCAGATTGGTGACCGGGATCAGGACGGCCGTCGCCAGCGCCGCCAGCGACAGGCCCGGCGCGCCGAACACGCGCTCGGCCACCGAGAGCGCGATGAAGGTGTTGTGCCGGGCCACACCCTGCATCACAGAACTGGCGCTGTCGTTCGGCAGCCCGGCCACGCGCGCGGTGATCAGCCCATAGGTCAGGGCCGCGAAGAACCCGCCCAGGATGACGATGGCGTAGGACCCCACCAGATCGAAGGAGATCTCCAGCGTCGAGGTCTTGTGGAACAGCAGGCACGGCATAAGGACCCAATAGACGAGCTTGTCATTCAGGTTCCAGAACTCGACATTCGGAATACCACCCCGCCGCAGCAGGTATCCCAATACGATTATCAGGAAGACCGGTGCGATCGAGACCAGGATGGCCGTCAGCGACATGACGGCCGCTCCTGTTCAGATGGTCGAAAGGGCGATCACATGGTGGCGCCGATGGCCCAGGGGATGAACTCGTTGTCGCCCATGCCCTGCGCCTCAGATTTGGTGGGCGAGCCGGAGGCGACCTCGAGCAGGCGGTCGAAGATCCGCTGGCCCATTTCCTCCAGGCTGATCCCCTCGTCCAGAACCGCACCGCAATTGATGTCCATATCGTCGGACATGCGGTTGTACATGGCGGTGTTGGTGGCGAGCTTCATGCTCGGCGCCGGCTTGCAGCCGTAGACTGAGCCGCGCCCGGTGGTGAACGCCACCACATTGGAGCCGCTGGCGACCTCGCCGGTGATCGAGCACGGATCGTAGCCCGGGCTGTCCATGAACACGAAGCCCTTGGCGTCGATGTGCTCGGCGTATTTGTAGACGCCCGCCAGATTGGTGGTGCCGCCCTTGGCCGCCGCACCGAGGGATTTTTCCAGGATGGTGGTGAGCCCGCCGGCCTTGTTGCCCGGCGATGGGTTGTTGTTCATCTCGCCCTTGTTGCGGGCGGTGTAATCCTCCCACCACTAGATCCGCTCCACAAGCTTCTCGCCCACCACCCGGCTGACCGAGCGCCGGGTCAGCAGGTGCTCGGCGCCGTAGATCTCCGGGGTTTCGGCCAGCACCGCAGTCCCACCATGGCGGACCAGCAGATTGGCCGCCTCACCCAGCGCCGGGTTGGCGGTGATCCCGGAATAGGCGTCGGACCCGCCGCATTGCAACGCCAGGGTCAGTTCGCTCGCCGGACAGGAGGACCGGAGCGCCAGATTGGCGGTCGGCAGCATCTCTTTGATGATCGCGTGGCCCTTGTCGACGGTCTTCCGCAGGCCACCGGTGTCCTGGATCGTCATGGTCTGGAAGGCCGGACCCCGTTCCAGCCCGTAGGCCTCCAGCAGGAAGTCGATCTGGTTCACCTCGCAGCCCAGGCCGACCATCAGGATGCCAGCGAAGTTCGGATGCCGCGCCATGCCCCACAAGGTGCGCTGCAAATTCTCGAACCCGTCGCCATCGCCCGCCATGCCGCAACCGGTCGAGTGGGTCAGCGCCACCACCCCGTCCACATTCGGGAAGGCCTTCATGATGTCAGGGGTGAAGCTTTCGGCGATGTATTTGGCGGCGGTCGCCGAGCAGTTCACGCTGGTCAGCACGCCGATATAGTTTCGGGTGCCGACTCGCCCGTTCTTGCGCTTGAACCCCTCGAAGGTGACCCGGTCGCTGTCGTTGAAATAGGCGGTCGGCTTGGCGTCGACGCAGAAAGCGTAGTCCCGTGAGAAGTCCTGCATCTCGACATTGTGGACGTGGACATGGGCGCCGACGCCGATCTCTTCGGTCGCGAAGCCGATGATCTGATCGTATTTCCGGATTGCCTCGCCGGCCGCGATCACCCGGGTCGCAACCTTGTGGCCGGACGGCACATGCTGTGTGGTCTTTACGGTCTCGCCCGGAAGGTCGGTGCCGGGCATCAGGTCAACCCGTGCGGTGACGACGTTGTCGGCGGAGTTGAGACGGACGGCGATCGGTGCCGTGGTGGTGTCGGCCATGAAATCCTCCCAGGAGACGCGTTTATTCGTTGGCGCCGAGCATACATCCCGGCGGGAGCGCCGCAAATGGGCTGCGCGGTCCTTGCGCAGATTGCCCGCAGCGGGCTAACTCGACGCAACAAGATAGGGAGGAGCAACCATGACCGGACGGCTGCAAGGAAAGATCGCACTCATCACCGCTGCCGCCAACGGGATCGGCCGGGCCAGCGTCGAGGCCTTCGCGGCCGAGGGTGCGCAGGTGATCGCCACCGACATCAACGCCGACGCGCTGAAATCGCTCGACGGCATTCCAGGTGTCACGACGCGCCTTTTGAATGTGCTGAAGCCGGAAGAGATCACGGCGGCAGCCGCCGAGATCGGTGCGGTCGACGTGCTGTTCAACTGCGCCGGCTTCGTGCATCACGGCACGGTTCTGGACACCGACGAGGACGCGTTCGACTTCTCGATGAATCTGAACGTGAAGGCGATGTACCGGATGATCCGCGCCTTCCTGCCGGCGATGATCGAGAACGGCGGCGGGTCGATCGTGAACATGTCGTCGGTCTCCTCGACCGTGAAGGGCATCCCGTTCCGGTTCGTCTACGGCACCTCGAAGGCGGCGGTGATCGGTCTGACCAAGTCGGTCTCGGCGGATTTCCTGCGCCAGGGCATCCGCTGCAACGCGATCTGCCCGGGCACGGTCCAGTCCCCGTCCCTCGACGCCCGGATCAATGCCTTCGACGATCCGGAACAGGCCCGCAAGGACTTCATCGCCCGGCAACCGCTCGGCCGGCTCGGCACGGCGGAGGAGATCGCGGTTCTGGCGCTTTATCTCGCCGCCGATGAAAGCGCCTATACCACCGGCCAGCACTTCATCATCGACGGAGGGATCGCCGGGTGACCGTCACGCTTGAGACCGTCAAGGCCGCAGCCGCCCGCATCGACGGCAAGATCCGCCTCACCCCGGTGATGCGGGCCGCCCCGATGCAGGACAATCCGGCGCCCGGTGCCGAGCTGGTGCTCAAGCTCGATTGCCTGCAGCCGACCGGCAGCTTCAAGGTCCGGGGCGCGGTCAACACCCTGCTCTCGCTCGAACCCGAACAGGTCGAGCGGGGCCTGATTACCGCCAGCGGCGGCAACCACGGTCTGGCGGTCGCCTATGCGGCGTCGATCGGCGGCACCCGGGCGCGGGTCTACCTGCCGTCCTCGGCCCCGGTCTCAAAGGCCGAATCCCTGCGTGCCTGGGGTGCGGAAGTGGTGATCGAGGGGACCGTCTTCGACGAAGCCGCCAAGGCGGCGGTCGCCGATTCCGAGACCAGCGGCATGACCTTCGTCCACCCGTTCGCGCCACCGAGCGTGGTGGCGGGCCAGGGCACTCTCGGCCTTGAGATCGCCGACCAGATCCCAGAGGTCGACACGGTCCTGGTCGCGATCGGCGGCGGCGGGCTGATCGCCGGGGTCGCGACCGCGCTGAAAGCCCTGAAGCCGGGCATCCGGGTGATCGGGATCGAGCCGCGCGGTGCGCCGACCCATCATGCCAGCCGGGCCGCGGGCGAACTGGTCACCCTCGACCGGATCGACACCAAGGCAGGCACCCTCGCGCCCCGTCGGTCCGAACCGCTGAACTTCGAGCTTATCAGCCGCCATGTGGACGAGCTGGTTCTGGTCAGCGACGGCGCCATGGAAGAGGCCGCCCGATGGCTGTGGTTCGAATGCGGCATCGCCGCCGAACTCAGCGGTGCCGCCGCCATCGCCGCCCTGCAGACACGGGCGGTGTCGATCCGGCCGGGAGAGACCGTCTGCGCGATCATCTGCGGCGCCGGGACCGACGGGATGCCCTGAGGGAGCTTTGCGCGTCGGGTGGATTTTCAATCAAGCCCCGATCCGTCTTAAGCGATTCTTCACGACTGGGTGAGATGGTCTCATAGCGGCCGTTGGCGAGCAGCGTTGCTGCCGAGTTCCGGATCTGCCGCCCGGTCCGGCCCCCATTCACACTGTGAGGAACGCAATGCGACGGTCTCAGGCCAATGCTCAAAACCGATCGAATGCCGAGGCGGTGGGATCGCACGATAGAAACGGGTTCGATATTGCGGTCGCCTTGTTCACTGCGGTCCGACAGGTGTCGGACGAGGTTCTGCACGCACATGAAAGCAAGGTTGGGGAGATTTCGGGCATTCTAGGGGCCGCCCTCGGGCTCAATGCCGAGGAAGTGACGGCGCTCATCCAGGCCGCTTCCCTGCACGACATCGGGAAATTCGCGATCCCGGCAAAGATTCTGGGCAAGAACGGTCCTCTGACGCCCGAGGAGATTCACGAGATTCAGAGGCACCCGGTCAACGGCGCGCAGATTCTGATCAATGCCGGATACGGCCCTGACGATGCCGCCGTTCAGGCAGCGCACTATCATCATGAGAAATTCGATGGATCCGGCTACCCCGAGGGACTCTCCGGGACCGATATCCCCTTGGCGGCTCGGATCACGGCGGTTGCCGACGTCTATGACGCGCTCCGCGCGCTGCGGCCCTACAAGGAGCCGATCAGCCATCAGACCGCCCTGAAAATCATCCTGGAGGGCGACGGCAGAACCCGCCCGGAGCATTTCGACCCGGACATCCTGGCGGCGCTGCTCGCCCAGCAGGCGCTTGTTCAGGCGGTTTGGGAAGCGCCGGCCACGGCAACGTCACGGCTGAGTCGACGGCCAAATTGACATAGATCAATAGTGCATCCCGTTAATCTCTCGTTACCTTTCCGGGCTCACTCTCAGCGGATCGATTGGCGCGAATTTCGCCAAGTCATCGAAGGAGAGGTAGATGGCCGACAAAACAATCCCCACGGGCCGAGAGGCCCCGTTTCACGCCCACGAGATGATCGTCTCGAAAACCGACGCCAGGGGCCGGCTCGTCTATTGTAACGACGTGTTCATACGGCTCTCAGGCTATCACGAGAAGGATCTGATCGGCGCCCCGCACAGCATCATCCGCCATCCGGATATGCCGCGCTGCATATTCAAGCTGCTGTGGGACACGATCCAGGCGGGCGGCGAGATCTTCGCCTACGTCGTGAACATGTCGAAAAACGGCGACCACTACTGGGTGCTGGCCCATGTGACGCCCAGCTTCGGCGCCGGTGGCGAGATTGTCGGCTTCCACTCCAACCGGCGCAAGCCGAGTGAGACCGCCGTCTCCTCCATCAAGACCCTGTATCAAGATCTGAAACAAATCGAGGACCGCCCCAGCAACCGCAAGGACGGGATGCTCGAGGCGACCGAAACACTCCATGGCATGCTGACAAAGAAGGAGGTGGAATATGACCGCTTCGTGCTCGCTCTCTAGGATCCGCGTGGCGACCCTCGTCACCCTCGCAGGCTCCGCGCTCGCGGCCAGCCTCCCGTTCGTGCCCGTCGCCGGCGCGCAGATCGCAGGAACCGTGGCCGGCGCCATCGGCGTGCTCGGCGCGATCTGGGCTCTGCGCTGTCATGCCAAGACCCAAAAGTGGATTGCCGAAACATCGGCGGTCTGCGAGGCCGTCTCCGAAGGCGCGTTCGAACGCCGGCTGGTGATGATCGACGAAGGCGGGCTGCTGGGTACGATGCTGTATACGACCAACCGGATGATCGACGTCACCGACGCCTTCGTGCGTGAGGCAGGGGCCGCGATGGAAGCGGTCGCCGGCGGCAAGTTCTATCGTCTGATCCGGCCGGAAGGCCTCTCCGGGCATTATCTGAACAGCGCCAACCGGATCAATGCGGCCACCACCAGCATGGGAGACCGGGTGGACGCGTTCGCCAAACTGACCGATCTGTTCGAGACCAAGGTCGGGGCCGTGGTCGACGAAGTGACCGCTGCCGCCTCCCAATTGCTGGACACCTCAGGGCAACTGAATACGCTGGCCTCCTCGACGACCCAGCAGGTTGCCAGCGTCGCGGCGGCCACTGAGGAAGCCTCCTCGAATGTCGAGACCGTTGCCTCGGCGGCGGAAGAGCTGGCGGCCTCGATCGAGGAGATCACCCGGCAGGTTCAAGAGGGTAATCAGGTGACTGGTGCGGCGGCCCGGGAAGCGGCGGCCGCGGACGAGCTGGTCAATGCGCTCTCCAAGGCGGCGGAGGAGATCGGCTCTGTCGGAAGTCTGATCACCGACATCGCCGAGCAAACCAATCTTCTCGCACTGAACGCCACCATCGAGGCGGCGCGCGCCGGCGATGCCGGCAAGGGCTTTGCGGTGGTGGCCAGCGAGGTGAAGTCACTCGCCAACGAGACCGGACGCGCAACCCAGCGCATTCAGGAGCAGGTCGGCTCGATCCGGGCCGCCACCGACAGCGTCGTGGGTGCGATCCGGACAATCGTCAGCTCGATCTCCAACGTCTCGACCGTGACCAACTCGATCGCCGCAGCGGTGGAGGAGCAATCGGCGGCGACCAGCGAGATCTCCCGCAACGTTCAGGAAGCCTCGACCGGGACAAACGAGGTCGCCCGCAGCACCGAAAGCGTCGCGCTGTCGGCAAAGGAAACCGACACCGCCGCTCAGCAAGTGAACACTTCGGCCGAATCGCTGTCCAATCAGGCCAAGACACTACGGGCGGAGGTCGACGACTTCCTCCGCGCGGCGCGAAAATCGGCCTAAAGGTCGAGACAGAAACGGCCGGGCCTGCCTTGTTCGGTCGTCCGGTGGCCCGGTGTGCCTCCCCGTCCGGGCCCCACACGCCCCCTCGGCCGACCCGCTAACACGGGTTGACCGAGGGGGTTCGCGTTTGCGGCTACGGTTCCCGACAAAGGCGGCCCAGAACAACGCCAACCTTGGATGACGCACGGCGTGGGATGTCGTATCCAGAACCTCCCACCCCTTCTGGAGAACGGCAAAATGGATCTCGGCCTCACCAACAAAGCAATCGTCGTCACCGGCGGCACCCGTGGCATCGGCTTCGCAATCGCCGAGGCCTGCGCCAAGGAGGGCGCGCGCATCTCCGTCTGCGGGCGCACGCCGGAAAGCCTCAAAACGGCCGAACGGCAGCTCAAGGATCTCGGCGTCGAGGTCCACACTGCAGCCTGCGATGTGGCCGATGCGGACGCCTTGAAAGCCTATGTCGAGGCGGCCGCGGACGCCTTCGGCGGGCTCGACGGCCTGGTGAACAATCCCAGCGGTTTCGGCAACACCGATACCGAGGACGGCTGGAAGAAGGGCATGGATGTCGATCTGATGGGGGTGGTCCGCGCCACCTGGGCGGCGATACCGTACTTCAGAAAGGCGGGCGGCGGCTCGGTCCTGAACATCTCCTCGATCTCCGGGATCGGGGCAAGCAGCAACATCGCCTACGGGGCGGTCAAGGCGGCGGTCATCCAACTCACTCAATCCCATGCCCAGAGCCTGGCTGCCGATCGCATCCGGGTGAACTGCATTGCGCCGGGCTCGATCGAATTCCCGGGCGGCGTCTGGGACGTCCGCAAGAAGAACGAGCCCGAAAAGTATCAGGCCACCTTCGACAAGATTCCGTTCGGACGCATGGGCAAGCCAGAGGAGATCGGTGCGGTCGGCGCCTTCCTGATGTCGATGCCCGCCTATTGGGTCACCGGCCAGACCATTGCGGTCGACGGCGCGCAGAATCTGTAAGCCAGGTGAATCCCCTCATCCGGCGCGGCGCAGCAGAAACCGCAGGACCTCGCCCTCAGCCTCCGACAGCAGCAGTTCGTGACCAGACTGTTTCGAGAAATGACGGAAATCCAGGGTGGCGGCCGGATCCGTCGCCAGGACCTCGAGGACCGTGCCGGCTGCCATCCCTGACAGGGCCTTGCGGGCCTTGAGTACCGGCAACGGACACTTCAGCCCGGTGACGTCCAGGCTCTGATCCGGCAGATCCTGATCACGCCGTATGGAATCGGTTGGGGGTTCTGTCTTGGTCATGGGCGCAAAGTGGGGGGATCAGTCGGCCGGCGCAAGCGCTCCGCGCGCGAATTGCACCTGCGGGTCGCCGGTCGGGCTACGGTCGGCGATCTCGCGGATCATCTTGCCGAGCAGGGTATCAGTGAACCCGCTGGCCTCGTCGGCCACAACCACGAAGGCCCCGAGCCCGCCGATCACATCGAAGCGATAGTGCTCCTCCAACGGCTCTCCGCTCGGCCCCCGATAGACAGAGCGGTTTCCGACCACCAGCCCGTTGATGGTTATGCCCTGCGCCACGGTCTGGTCGCGGATCAGATCCAGGGATCGGCCGCCGATCTGCGGGCCGTCGCCTGAGACGTCGATCACCTTGCGGTCGCCGTCGTATGCGTTGGTGGCGATCAGGTCTGCGGAATAGGCGATCGCCTCGCTGATCGAATTGTACCCGATGGCCGCCCTTGGCGCCGCAAGCAGCCGATCACCGAACGCCCGGGCATCCTCAAGGGACGCGATCTCGGTCCAGTCGACGATCGTATGCTGGCTGGCCGGCCCTCCCCACTCGACATAGGCCACCGCGATACGCCCGTGCAGACCCGACCGGATGGCGGACAGCACCCGGTCATTCGCCAGGGCGTCCGCATAGCCTTCGCGCTGCAGCCGCAGCTCCATATCGTCGATCGAGCCCGAACCATCCGCCGCAAACACAAGCTCCAGATCAACCGATTGTTGTGCTTTTGCAGCCTGAAATGAAAACGTCATAAGAATCAAAAAGCTACATAAGACTGTGGATAACATCATCCGACTCATATGTGGCGTCAGAGCCACATGCGGAAAATGGCTTTCCGAATGGAAAGTTCGGGCGCCTAAATGACCTGAGCGGAGAGACAATGCCATCGAATGTGTTCCATCTGGAAATTACGGAACTATCCACACGATATTCACAGGCGGGACACGGAGTGCGGAATTCGGTCGCCGCACGACTGCAACCAAGACCAAAAAGCAGAAACCGAGCACCGGAATCAAGACATTTAAAAACGCTTCCGGACTTGACTTAACAACTGCTTGGAATCGTGCCGGAATGGGCACCTTGAAGCGGCGGTTTCAGCCCCGCCCGCCGATCCGATCCGCGTCAGCCCGGGCCCGATCGTGGATGAAATCGAGTACGGCGCGCACCCGCGCGATCCGGGCGAGGTCCCGGTGCACCAGAAGCCAGAGGTCGACGCACGGGATCTCGACCTCGGGCAGAACGCGCACCAGACCCGAACCTTCGGAGACCATGCACGGCACCAGGGCAATTCCGATTCCGGCTTTCGCCGCCGCCAGGCGGCCGCTGGCCGGGTTGGTCGCGAACGCCGCGGACCGCCCTTCCAGCACCTGCCGCAGCCAGATCACCGGGGCCGATTCCGGATAGCCGTCCAGCCAGTCGATCACCGCATGCTCTTTCAGGTCTGCGACAGAGTCCGGCATACCCTGCGCCGCGACATAGGCCTGTGAGGCGTAGAGCCCAAACCCCATGCTGCCGATCTTTCGCACCACGAGATCGCCCTGTTGCGGCCGAGCCAGCCTGATCGCCACATCCGCCTCCCGCCGCGACAGGTTGAGCAGACGGTAATCGCTGACCAGCTGAAGCCTGATGCCCGGGTGCCGATCCCTGAGATGGGGAAGATTGGGGATCAGAAAGGGAACCGTGAGGGATTCTGTCGCGGTCACAGAAACGGTGCCGGTCAGACCCCGGTCCTCGGCATCGAAGGCCCGGGAGAGAGCGAAAATCTCGGACTCGATGGCGCGGGCGCGCTCCGCCAGCTTCTCCCCGGCAGGCGTCACCGTGTAGCCGTCCTGCCGCCGGTCGAACAGCCGCACCGCCAACCGCTCTTCCAAGGCATCCACATGCCGACTGACGGTCGCCGGATTGACCCGCAGCACCCGGGCCGCAGCGGACAAACTGCCTTCTGCGGCAACCGCCAGGAAATAGCGGAAATCATCCCAGTTCACCGCACCCTCCCCGAGGCCGGCCCAGTCGATCCCTCGATACTGCTGTCCATCGGACGTCTCACCATCCTTGCGCGATACCACCGGCATTGCCCTCGGCAAGCCAGACCCAGTCCGGATCATGGACCCAGAACCCTGCGCGCGGCAAAGGTGCCCTCACCCGCAGTTCCGAATCCGCCCCAGATCGACCACACCGGGGACCGCGCGACCGGCGAGCCGAAACCCGGTGACATGCACCGAGGTACCGTCGATCACGTAGCGGCCGGATACCTGGTTTTCGGTGATAGCGTCGGCGCCGAACAGATTGGCCAGTCCGCCCATCAGACGCGCGTCGAACGTGCGGGCGACGACAGCGACGGTCTGTCCGCCGGTCAGATCATGGCGCTGCCGGATTCTGTCGATCAGGTCGGAAGCAACCGTCGCCTCGGTTCCCGTTACCAGACGTATGTAGCCGGACGTGGAGTCGGGAGGGGTCCATTGGGTGCCCGGCTCTTCATCCAGGGACCAAAGCGAGTCTCCGGTCGACAGCAGCACACGTCGCTCCGCGCACCGCTCCAGATAGTCGCGCAGGACCTCCCGGTCGGCTCGATAGGCCGGCCAGTCGATCCGGATGCCGGACGCCTCCCCGCGCGCCATCGCCTCCAGCAGGACGGCTCCTTCGCGCAGATCTCTGCGGGTCGGACGGACAACCCGCGCCATAGGCGCCAGGCCCGGCGTCACAATCGTCGGCACCGTGACCGCCGGCGCGCGCGGCGGCGTAACCCTGGTCCGGGACCCTTTGGCAGCATCCTCTTTCGGGGCGACGGGCCTGACCGGGCTTGGGGCTACCGGCTTGGGTCTGGCGATCTCCGAGACCGGCTCGGGTTCCGGGCCAGTGGCGCCGGGCGGGGCCGGCAGGAGGATTGAGACCAGATGCAGCGCCGCGACCGACTCGTCCGGCGGCGATGCCGGTCGCGCGACTTGAGACATCGGCTCGGCGTCCGCCGGCTTGATCTCCGTCGGCGTGGTGGCGCCGTTCTGGGCGACGACCGCTCCTAGAATTGCGGCGGCCATCGCGAGCGGAGCGCCCAGTTCCAGAATCCGCGCTGCCCGCAGCAGCCGCATGTCCGTCTCCCCTAATTGGCTTCCAGGAACCTGGCTTCCATGTCCCGCGCCGGATCCCGCAGCATCCGCCTGCGCTCAGACGGTGAGATCATAGCCGGTTGCGGTTCCACCACGACATCTTCCTGCCGGGCCGGCGACGGGTCCGGTTGATCAGATCGTCCGTGGCTGCAGGGGGCGGAGCGGCTGCGCCTGACTGAGCCCAATTTCTTCGTCGAGCGTCGTTTCCGACGCGGCGCGAGTTTCACCGAACCGGATCCAGATTCTCCGATCTGACGGTGACCGCAACCGCGTCAGTTGCAAGGGCCCGCGCCGCCGCCTGCAGTTCAGCCGAACTCAGTCCCGGCGCAAGGGCCGACAGGTCTTTCGGTTCCGACGCCGCGACGAGTGCCACGGCGAGCCCGGTGAGCGATCGGCGCACCCAGGACGGGCCCTCGACCGTTAAAGACAGCGCTGCACCCGGCGCCACCATGGCCGACGCACGGTCGGTATATCTGGCAGGATCATCCGCATATTCCCGGAAAGCCCCGTCGACCCGGCCGATCAGCAACACGAAGCCCGGCATCCCACCGTCGTTCCGCGCCCGCAGCGTAATCGACGCCGGCCCGGGCTCCACCGAGACCAAAACTTGGGCAGGGTCAAACACCGGGTCCGCAGGGACGCTGTCCAGCGCGTTCACCCCATTTTCCGGCGCCTGCGAGGTCTCTCCGGTCAGTGCCGACACCGTCGCCTGCCGGGCTTCCCGACGCAGCTGCGCGCTTTCGGGATCGTATCCGACAATTTCCGCGAGCAGGATCAGCGCCGCGATGGCAAGCGCGATCCAGCCCATCACCCGACGGCGCATCTTCTTCCTAAAATCCCGTGCACCCGTGACCAGTTTGGCGGAGGTCAGTCCGGCGTCAGGCGCCAACTGCGCCCAAAGCTCATCGGCATTGGCCACCGGAAGCAGCGACGGATCCCGGAAGGTTTCCTTGGCGCGGGTCGGAACCGCGGCCAGGAACGGGGCGGTCAGCGCCCCCAGGTACTCGGCCGAAGCGTCGAGCTTGTCTTTAACCTTTTCGACCGGCCCGACGCTGAGATAGCGGTCCACCGTCCCGGTCGCCCACAACACACGATCGGCCGGCTCATCGCCTTCGGCCAGCCGCCCGGCCGCCTTGAGCAGGTGCGCGATGAAGACCGCCAGTTGCCAGCTGTCTCCCTCGTCGATCGGTCGGTCAACATCCATCCGGAAGGCCCCGTACCGGACGGCGCGTTCGACGACACCGGTCGGCTCCCGCACGAACGCGTCGTAATCTCGGCTGATCGGCAGCGCCTTGGAACTGCCGTTCAGGCAGATCACCGAGCGAACCGCCGGGTCTTCCTGGGTGATCCGTTGAATGATCGACGGACCTTGAGTTGTCGGGATGACGACGCGGACCCGCTCCAGGACCTCTCCGTCCGGGGACGGCTCCGCGCTGATCAGGTCAGCCAGATCCGTGCTTCCGGATTGGCGATCGCTTGGATGATCGGGTCTTCTGATGCGCATAACATTTGAATCTCGTCCTGGGCCGCAGCATCGAGGTCGAGCGTTGCCACCGTCCCAGTCCCTGTCATGGCGACCAGACGGGCGGCGAACTGCTCTGGGTCCTCAAGCCGAATAAGGACGTAAGTCTGCGCGGGGTTGGCCCGACTCGGCAAGAGGCGCAGCGAGAAACCCTGCCCCACCCGTTCGGTTACCTTGATGGTCGTCGCCGCAGCAGCTACCCGAGGCGCCTCTCCGATTGCGGCACCGGCCAGCATTGCTGCCAGATCAAGATGCAGCGAGGGGTCGCGCAACAGGGCCGCCGCAAGTCGCGGAGACGGCTGGCTCTCGGTTCCGGTTGCGAAGGCCCAGAGGGCGGACGGTGAGGGTCGATCCGGCGCCCGCGCGGCCTCCGATGACAACTCGCCGCGTGTCTCAGTGACGGTTTCTGTCGGAGACATCCCCAGAGATGTTCGAAGTAAACCGCTGGTCTCGAGTCCCTCAAACACGCGGGCCACCATTTCCCGCCCCTGGGGACCGATGACCTGCCAGTCGGTCATTGAACGCTCACCTTGGTTTGAGCCCCATAGAAGGCCTCGAACCTCCGCGCGAATCGCACCCGGTCTTCCCGAAACACGGTTTCCGGATCCGCCCCGAGACCTGCGCCGGTGGCGGACCGCAGCTTCCTCAGATCCCGATGCACGTGGCGCAGCAACGGCGCTCCCGTAGCCATTGCCTCCAAGGTCTCGGGCTGTGTCCGAACCCCGTGAGCGAACCCCTGACGGCTCAATCCACGCAATGCCGAACGCGCGCACGTCAGGACCTCGACCGCATCCGCACCTGCAATCTCCTCCCGCGTCAAAGCACCAATCATTGCCGAGATCGCCCCCTCGCTGAGCACGCTCGGTCGAAGGGGCACAGTTTTCAACCCCCGCTCGCCGTCTGGTGCCGGAGCCACGATCGCGCGCAGCCGGACCGGATCAAAGCCAGGAGCCCGTTCCACGACTTCCAGGATGGCTTCGGGCCGTCGCCCTTCGACCAACGCGCACAAAGCTGCAAGCCCCATGCGCTCCAGGTGCTGTTCAAGCCCTGTCCAAGCCTTCAGCCGCTCGACATAGGTCGGCACGTCCTCACACCTGATGAGACGGGCAATGATCTGCGGTGTCTCACGGTTGCGGACCGCCTGAACGATCCGCCGCTGAATCGCGCCGAAGACATCGACCCGAATGGCCGAGACCGGCAGATGGACCGCTTGAGCCCCGAGCACACGCAGGGTTTCCATCTGCTCGGTCTCACGACGATTCAGGAATTTGACGCGATCTGCCGGCGGTTCCGACAGTCGATCCATCGGATCAATCGGCGCCTCATGACGCTCCAGCGCATCCAGAACCGCATCGGCGTCGATCTCGCCTGCCGCCCGGTCGGAACCGATCGGGGCAGCCCGGTCCATTTCATGGCGCAGGAGCCCGGCCTCGAACGCCGTTCGGAATCGCGCGACCTGCTCTGCTGCCCGCTGGAAGGTGCGGACATCATCAGGCGCGCCGAGTTTGCGGTCCGCGGGGTGATCCAGCATGGGATCCGCACCCGGAACGGGTTCCACCGCATCATCCGCCATCCAATAGGCAAGCACGCAGTCATCATCCACATCCTCCAGCCGGAACGATCCACCGGAGCGGTGGCACAGGTGCTGCACCAGGCGCTGAAAAACCCGTTGAACATGCGCCGACGGCAGGTGCTCCTTGAGACGATCGTAGACCGCACGCGACAGGGTGTTTGAGATCGGTCCACAGCCATCCAGACGGAACGGGGCCTCTCGCAGCATGGCCAATGCCTTATCGACCCTCTGATAGCCGAGTTCCGTGACCAAAAACTCCAGCAGAGCCGCCAGAAACGGCATCCGCCCATAGCTGACCGTGAACGGCCGATCCTCATAGTTCAGGGTAACCCCGCCATCCTCCAGCGTGATCCCCGACCCCAGGCCGCGTCCGCGCCGGGACGCTTCCTCCAATACCCCGCGGAATGCAGTCGCACGGGCCACCTGGAGTCCGAAGAAGAACCCCGTCCACCCATATCGGCCACCGGTGCGCTCGGCGATTCGAACCAGATGGCAAAGCTCCATCAGCGGTCGCCCATAGGCCCGGGCGGAGACGACCTGCGCCAGGCGCGCCATGACGCGCGGGCCGTATTTCGGACCGGCCCCAAGGTCGATGTCGGCAACCGTCCGAAAGGCCTGTTCCAATGCCACATCGCGCCCGGCGCTGAGGGCCGGATGTTCCGCCGATATCGGTTCCAAGAAACGCACACCCTCGGATGTAATATCTTTCCACAACACTATCGAAAGTCGCAGTCCTTCGCATCCTTTTCCGACTCGGGCCTACATCAGCTTCCTCGGAGGAGTGCTCGGAACCGGGATTTTCGGGCCTCAATTGCCCTCAAAAGGCGGGCAGCCCCGCCGACAGGTACGGTGAATCCAGTGTCCGCTTTCCAAGCTGAAGACGCGTCACCCGGCGCCTCCCGGTCCTGATCCCCCATGCTCCGTCTGCTGGAATCGCGGACGTCCAGATACCCGCGGGATTGAAGACGGCGATCGTAACCTCTGCCACCGCCGGTCTCCGCCCTCCGGGTCGGATGCCTGTCGTTTGTGGCGCGCGCCACCGCCGAAAGGTCCCGAAACTCCGGATGGTCCCGGATGTCCCGCCCTGGCAGATCACCCGGGTCCTCGAGCTGGGCCACGCGGCGGGACGCGCGGATCAGATCCGCTCTGATCTCAGCCCGCGGCAGGTCCGCCGCGAGGACCCGGTTCAGGGACCGCGCATCCGCGATCATCACCGCCGTCCGGGTCTCGCTGGCATAGCGGCGTTCCAGGCTCAAAACCTTGTCGACATAGCCCTGCGTTGCCGGGATCACCTTGGCGGTTGCGCCAGTCCCTACCCGTGAGCCGCCATTGTAATAGCTCAAGGCAAGATCCAAGCGCCCGTCATACCGATCGATCAGATCTCCGAGAAACGCGATACCGAGTTGAATGTTCAGGCGCGGCTGCCAAAGCTCGTCCGGGTCGACACCGAACTCTCCGCTGCCGGTGGCCGGCATGATCTGCATCACGCCACGCGCACCCGCGGAGCTCTTCGCGTTCGGGTCGAAATGCGACTCCGCGTGGGCCACAGCCAGCGCGAGAGAGGGCGGGACCCGCGCGCTGCGCAACGCCTCTTGCACCACCATCATCCGCACCTCCTCCCGGGTCAGGGGAGTAATGTCAGAGCTCGGCGCGCCATGGCCGGGGGTCTGTGAGCAGGCCAAAAACAGGGTCACGAGGACGAGCCTCATCAAGGTGCGGGTCATCGCACGATCTCCGGAGATTTCGAGAAGGGTGATTTGAGGGAGAGCTGGCGGATCCGGGCCCGCCAGGCGGCGTCGAGGGCGGTCAGCCGGACGCCGGGTTCGATCGTCGACGGGTTGAAAGGCCGTCTGCCCAAGTCGAAATACCGGCCGTCCCCGACAAGAACCAGACGGTCATCGGCCGTCATGACGGGCAGGTCCGAATCATGGCCGGGCGCCGAAAGCCTGAGGCTTGGAAACGCCGCGCCACTCTCTTCGGTCGGCGCGCGCCCCTGCCCCATGCTCATGAGCGTCAAGACCAGCCGACAGAAGAACACCATCGCCAGCGCGAGGCCTATTTCCGTCATCGCACGGCCTGTCACCTGGTCATCCATCCACGCTCTCCCGACAGAACGGTTCTGTCGGACGCTAAGGATTTCGGTGACGGGTTTTGCGACCCGGGGTCAGGTGCGGCGCTAGGCGGGAGGCTCCCAGCCGTACCACTGTTTCATGTAGGCGGCTGTGAACTTACCGGATTCCCAGTCCTCCGACAGCTTTTCGGCGGACCGATGCTCCGGCCGACCGTAGCCTCCAGAGCCCGGGGTCTCCACCACCGCCTGCTGATCCGCCCGGAGAACCAGATCGCCGGGCTTGGTTCCCAGCCGGGTTTCGGTTCCGTCATCATCCTGCATCAGGAACCGGCCGGCGGCGCCGGGCCGGGCGCCGAATACTCCCCACGGCCGGTTGCGGAAGCGCTCGCCGATCCCGGTGAACAGGCAGTCGTGCCCGATCGGCCGCACCACCCGGCGCAGCCCCATACCACCCCGCCAGGTCCCGGCACCACCGGAATCCTCGATCAGGCCGTATTCCTCCACCAGAAGCGGATACTCCATCTCGATCGCCTCGACCGGCAGATTCGAGGTGTTGGTGATGTGAACCTGGACCCCGTCCTTGCCGTCCCGGTCGTCCCGCCCGCCGAAGCCGCCGCCGAGGGTTTCGAGATAGACGTAGGGACGCCCGGTCTCCGGGTGCAGCCCGGAGAAGATCGCCATCGAATTGGCACCGTTCGCCGCACCCACCACCTTGTCCGGCAGGGCTTCGGCCAGCGAGCCGATCACCACGTCAACGATCCGCTGCGAGGTGTGCGCGCGCGAGGCGACCGAGGCCGGGGCGACGCAGCTGACCATGGTTCCCGGCGGTGCGATTACCTCGATCGCATCGATCACCCCGTGATTGTTCGGAACCTCCGGATCCAGCATCGCCTTCAGCACGTAGCAGACCGCCGCGATCGTGCCGTTGAGGGGAATGTTCACATTGCCGGGAACCTGTGGCGAGGTGCCGGTGAAATCGAACACCGCCCGGTCGCCGTCGATCGTGGTCTTCAGCCGGATCGGAATGTCTTCGGTTCCGGCGCCGTCATCGTCCATGACATCGGCGAAATGGTAGACGCCGTCAGGGATCTCGCCGATCGCCAGCTTCATCCGGTGACGGGTCCGGGTGATGATCTCATCGAACACGGCGGTGACGGTGCCGACGCCCTCGCGGTCGATGATCTCCCGCAGCCGCCGGTCGGCCAGCCGAAGGGCCGCGAATTGGGCGTTGTAGTCGCCCCGCCGTTCCTCCACCACCCGCACGTTCAGCAGCAGAATGTCGAACAGGTCCTGATCCAACACACCGCGCCGGAACAGCTTGATCAGCGGAATCCGCAGCCCTTCCTGATAGATCTCGGTCATACCGCCGGCCATCGAGCCGGGGCTCATCCCCCCGATATCGGCATGGTGGGCGATGTTGCAGACAAAGCCGACGAGCTCGCCTTCGACGAACACCGGCATGGCGAGATTCACGTCCGGAAGGTGCGTGCCGCCGCCCACATGCGGATCGTTGGCGCAGAACACGTCGCCTTCGTGGATCTGGTCGAGCGGAAACTTGTCCAACAACTTTCGCATCAGCCCCAGCATCGAGGCGAGATGGATCGGGATCGACATGGAGGCCTGCATCACCAGCCGGCCGTTCCGATCCACCACCGCCGTCGAATGGTCATGCCGTTCCTTGATGTTGGTGGAATACGCACTCTTCATCAGGGCGACGAAACTCTCGTCAGTGACGGATTGCAGGGCGTTCGAGATGATCTCGATCGTGATCGGATCGGGCTTCGACAGGGCATCGGTCATCGCGCGACCTCCACGATCAGGTTAAGGGCGTCGTCCACCCGAACACGGTCTCCAGGATGGATCACGGTGGTTGCGTCCAGCTGGTCGACGATGGCGGGGCCTTCGAACCGATGCCCGGGACGCAAAGTGTCCCGCGCGAAGACACGCGCCTCATGCTCCCTGCCGTCAAACCAGACAGACCGGCGTCCGACCTCCGAAGGCTCCGAATCTTCAGCCTCCGGAACCTGCGGAGACGGCACAGAATCGGCGACACCGAACGCGGTCAGCCGGAAATTGACCGCTTCGATCGGATCGGTTTCGGTGAAATGGCCATAGGTCTGTTCATGCACCTCGAAGAACCGCCCGCGCACAATCTCCTCCGCCGGCAGCACCGGGGGCTCGCCATGGGTCTCCGCGACCGGCACGGTCAGCTCGAAGTTCTGCCCGACATAGCGCAGGTCGACGGCCAGCCGGAGACGGCGGCGATCCTTTGGCACGTCCTCATCCTCGAACCAGGCCTGCGCGTCTTTTACCAACGGCGCGATCACCGCTCCCAACACGTCCCGGTGTTCGGCATCAAAAGGCAGACGCTGGGTTCCGACGAAATCCTCCTTCAGATCGGAGACCACCAGACCTTGGGCGCAGAGAATGCCGGGCGACGGCGGAACCGCGATCTGTTTCATATCCAACGCCCGCGCCACGTCCCCCGCATGCAGGGCGCCGGCGCCGCCGAAGGGCATCAGGGCGAATCTGCGCGGGTCGTGTCCGCGTTCGACCGAGACGGTGCGGATCGCCCGCACCATGTTGGCGGTGACGATCCCGATGATGCCCTCGGCCGTCTTCTCAACCGACAGGCCAAGCCGCTCGGCCGCAGGCCGGATGGCAGTGCGCGAGGCTTCCAGGTCGAGGACCATGGCGCCGCCGATCAGGGATCCCGACAGCCGTCCGAGGACCAGATTGGCGTCCGACACGGTCGGCTCGGTGCCCCCCTTGCCGTAACAGGCCGGGCCCGGCACGGCACCCGCCGATTGCGGACCGACCTTCAACAGCCCGTCCTTCTCGAACCACGCGATCGACCCACCACCGGCCCCGATCGTGTGGATGTCGATCACCGGCAAGCGCACCGGAAATCCCGCCACCTCGCGGCCATACCCGACATCCGCCTCATAGCCCTTGATCAGGGCCACATCGGCGCTGGTCCCGCCCATATCGAGGGTGATCACATCCGGCAGCCCGGCGGTGCGGGCGACATGGGCCGCGCCGACGGCGCCCGCCGCCGGTCCGGACAGCGCGGTCCGAACCGGAAACTCGGCCGCCCGCTCGACCGACATCAGACCGCCCGAGGACTGGTTGATTCCCAGCCGGGCCCGGGGCGCACGCTTGGCCAGCTCTCCGCCCAGATGCCGCATGTAGCGGCCGACGATCGGCTGCAGATAAGCGTTCAGGGTGGTGGTGGAGAACCGCTCGAACTCCCGGAACTCCGGTTGCACCGCGCTCGACAGGGAGATCGCGATGTTCGGCAGACGCTCCTTGAGACGTGCGCCGATCCGCTGTTCGTGCGCCGGATTGAGGAAGGCGAACAGCAGGCACACGGCACAGGCTTCGGCCCCGGCCGCTTCAACCTGGTCGATCGCGGCCTCGATGTCGGCGTCGTCCAGCACCGTGAGCGGCTGTCCCCTGGCATCCATCCGCTCGGCCACCTCGAACCGGTGCTGACGCGGCACCAGCGGCGGTTGCGCATCGGCCTTCAGATCGTACATTTTCGGCCGCACCTGACGGCCGATCTCCAACAGGTCCCGAAAGCCCTTTGTGGTGATCAAGGCGATGGGCGCGCCCCGTCGCTGGATCAGGGCGTTGGTGGCAACCGTCGTGCCGTGGGCCAGGCGGCCGATGGCGTGGCCCGGAATACCCTCCCGTTCGGACAGCGCATCGAGCCCGGCGAGGATCGCTTCGGCCGGGTTGCCGGGCGTGGACGGGGTCTTGTGAACCACGAAACGGGCGTTCTCGACATCCACAGCGAAGAAATCCGTGAACGTCCCACCGACGTCCACTCCGATATACCAGGACATGCTGTCTCCAATGGGCTCAGCGTTGATTGCCGAATGTGAAGCTGTAGGCCCCGCGATTGACATCGACGGTCCGCACGCCGAACGCATCCGACAGACGGTCTGCACCGAACAGCGCCTCCACCGCGGCGCGAGCCTGCACCGGCGTGGCGGTATCGATCAAGACCAGCCATTCCTGCTGCTGATCCTCGGGAATCGGCTTGCCCTGGGCTTTCAGTCCGACATTCGAGACATCGAGATCGTTCTCAAGCACACAGGCGCCGTGAACGCCGTTCCGTTTGAGAATTTCCGGCAACAGCTTGTCTTTGAGTTCGGCGCGCAGCGCGTCCTTTGCCTCCGGCTTCGGAAACAATCGGGCCAAGCCTGCGGCACCGGAGAAGCCGTGCGTCATGTCGACTGTCGCGGTCACGGTCAGCCGGTCGAAATGGGTGAACCGTCCCATCACTTTCTTCGACCAGTCCGACTGGTTCGCCAGCACCTTCATGTAGTCCGGGGCGCACAGGTCCTGCGCCGACTCGGTCTCGTAAGTCGCGAAATATTTGACAGCGGTGGCCCCATCGGCCGCCAGATAACGCCGGGCGCGCTTGAAGCCGGGCATGAAGACCCGCTCGTCGACATGTTCACGGTCGTACCACTCGTTGAACTCGAGCTCGTCCTCCGGTGCGACCTCCGTGAAGGTGACGAGCATGCCTTTGCCGAGTAGGGCCATCGCGGATCTCCGTAGAATGGGTTTGGTCGGGAGTTGAGCAGATCAGGACACCAGCTTAGACGCGAATACCTCCAGGCGCATCCCGATCTCGCCACCCGCTGTTCTCGCTGCGTCGTTGAGATGACTGATCACCCCGTCCCGGTAGACCGAACGCGCATTGCCGATCCGTGCGCTTGCGGCCGCGACGGTGCCGCCGATGATTCCGCGGGTATCCAGATTGGGCAGGCGGGTGATTCCGGCACTGTCCGCGCCGACGCCGGCATCGTGGAAAAATGCAGCGAAGGCATCGACCTTCATGGCGGAGAACGGGTCCGGATTCGGCAGGCCGCCATGTGAGCCGGTGACGACGATCTGGCCGGTGTCCTCGGGCTTGACCAGGGAGGCACTGTCGATCAGCACGATACGACGGCCGGACGCCCCAGGCTCAAGGGTTTCCCGCGCCTCTTCGTAGACCGGAACCGACTTCCCGCTGGGCGTAGCGCCCCGCATCAGACGCGCCGCCTCGAGCGCCCGCATTCCGACCGTCACGCCCAGGACCGCCGCTACCCGGTTGACGGTGGAGATCGTGCCGCGGGCCGCCATATCGTCGCCGTTGCCAATTTTCGCCGACAGGGTATCCACAGCCGCGTAGGCGATACCCAGATCGTCGCAATAGGCGGCTCCACCGATCCCGGCATCGTCCTTGCCCCGGCCCGCGTCATTCAGGATCACCCCGCGCACCCCAGCCTTGCAGGCACAATAGGCCGCGTAGATTCCGCCGTGCGAACCGGCGATCAGCACGCCGCCGCGCCAGGCCTCGGTCGGCAAGGTCACGCTGCCGGCTGCCACAACCCCCTCCGGAAGCTCAATCATGCGTCACCCTCCCCGAAATTCTCGCGTTCGTTTGAGGCATCCTGACCGGGCCGTTCCATTTGGTCCAGATTGCCTGCGCGTCGACGCTCTTGTGCGGTCGGGGCGGTCGGATAAACTCCGGTCCCATGGAAAACTTCGATTACGTGATCGTCGGTGCCGGGTCCGCAGGGTGCGTGCTCGCCAACCGTTTGAGTGAGAACCCCGAGACCTCGGTGCTGCTGCTGGAAGCGGGCGGATGGGATTGGAATCCGCTGATCCAGATTCCGCTCGGTGTGGGTAAGCTCGTCCGCTCCCGCTTCCACTCCTGGGGCTATTGGACGGAGCCCGAGCCGCACCTGGACAACCGTAAGCTCTACTGGCCGCGCGGGAAGGTGATCGGGGGCTCCTCCTCGATCAATTCTATGGTCTACATCCGCGGTCATGCCGTCGATTACGATCACTGGGCCCAGCTGGGAAATCGCGGCTGGAGCTATGACGACGTGCTGCCCTATTTCCGGCATGCCGAGGACCACGCGCAACGCCCGGAAGACGCCTATCACGGGCGGGGGGGATTGCTGAAGGTCACACGGGGCACCGGCTCGAACCCGCTCTACGACGCGTTCGTGAAGGGCGGCGTCCAGGCGGGCCTGCCGCATGCGGACGACTTCAACGGACAGAACCAGGAGGGCATCGGCCGGTACGACTTCACCATCGAGAACGGCCGGCGCGCCAGTTCGGCGAACTGTTATCTGCGTCCGGCAATAGGACGTCCGAACCTGACGGTCCGGACCCGAGCCCTGACGCACCGGGTGCTGGTGGCCGGCGCACGGGCGACCGGCATCGAATACTATCACGAGGGGGAGACCAAGACGGCGGGCGCGGACCAAGAGGTCCTGCTGTGCGGCGGATCACTCAACACGCCGCAGATTCTCATGCTGTCCGGGATCGGCGATCCCAAGTCGATCCAGCCGCACGGCATCAAGATGGTGCAGGAGCTTCCCGGAGTCGGGCAGAACCTTCAGGACCATCTGGACACGCCGCTGCAGTACGCCTGCACCCAGCCGGTGACCCTGCATTCCCTGGTACGTCTGGACCGGGCGGCATTGGCGATGGCGCAGGCGGCCCTGTTCCGCACCGGGCCCGCCGCCACCTTCCCGGCCGAGGGCGGCGCCTTCATCAAGACCCGGCCCGAGCTGGAAGCCCCCGATGTGCAGTGGCATTTCCTGATCGGACTGGCGGCCAAACGGGTGCGGATTCCCCTGTTGTGGCAGTTGAACAGGGACCCGAGCGACCGGGACGGATTCACGGTGCGTATGTGTCAGCTTCGACCGGAAAGCCGGGGACATCTGGAATTGGCGTCGGACGACCCGTCCGCACGGATCAGAATCTTCGCGAACTATGTTTCGACGGAAACCGATCGGCGCACGTTGCGGGACAGCCTTAGGATCGCACGGGACGTTGTCTCCCAGGACGCCTTCGCACCGTTCCGGGGCGAGGAGTTGAGCCCGGGCCCGGACGTCACCTCCGACACCGATCTCGATGCCCATATCCGACGGACGGCGGAGACGATCTATCATCCGGTCGGAACCGCGAAAATGGGTCCGGACGGAGATCCCATGGCGGTGGTCGACAGCCAGCTTCGGGTCAAGGGGATCGATGGATTGCGGGTGGTCGACGCGTCGATCATGCCGACGGTGGTTGGGGGAAATACCAATGCGCCGGTGATCATGATTGCGGAGAAGACCGCCGATGCGATCCTGGGCCGGAACTCGGTGGGCGGGCAGCACTGGGACGCGGCATAAGGCGGGGGCCGATCAGATCCAGCGCCGCACCCGGGACTTGAAGTCGAGATATTCGGCGCCGAACTTGCGTTCGAGATAGCGCTCCTCGGGTCCGATCACCGCGATCGTCATGACGACCAGCGTGGGGATCAGCAGACCGAGCATCCAGAAGCTGTTGACCCACAGAGCGATCCCGACGGACAGGAGGGTAAGTGCTACGTAGATCGGATTGCGGGATAGTCGGTACGGCCCGTCGGTCACGATCGCGGAGGTCGGGCGATGCGGCGGAACTTCGGTTCCGGCCCGAACGAACAGGCCGATGCACCAGCCAGCGAGTGCGAGGGACAGGCCGATCAGGACCAGGCCGGGCAGCATGCCCATTCCAGGCGCGAATACCGGAAACGGCACCAGCAGATCGAGGCCGAATCCGACGGCAAGCGCGCCGCCATATATCAGCGGCGGCGGGCCGATCACCCCGGGACGGTCGGCAGCATCCGGTTGCGACATCATGCCCTCCAAGCAAAACTCAACGGAATACCAGAGGTCGGGCGGGCCGTCGCCGGTTTCAATGGTCCAGCCGCGCCATTACCCATGACAGAGACGCGGCCCCTCGATACCCTCCGGGATCGAATCATTCAAACACCGAGGTTTTCCGATGCTGCGTCTTCTGCCCGTTCTGTCGCTCGCTCTGCTCGCCACCCCCGCCGCCGCACATACCGGCGACCACAGCCATATCGGCGTGGTCGACGGAATCGTGCACGGCCTGATCGATCATGGAGCCTTGATTGGGGGCGCGATCGTCTTGGTCGTCGCTGCGGCGTTCGCCATCAAGCGGTTCCGCTGACCTCCGGCTAGCCGATCGCCCGCATCACGCGGGCGGCGAAGCCGTCGAGATGCGGCTTGTCGATCCAGCGGACCACGGCCACCAGATCGTGGTCCGCATCCCACCAGATCACGTTCGAGCCCACGCCCATCGCGAACACACTCGAGGCCGGCGCCGAGGGACAATGCGTCCGCTCGCCATTGAGCCACCAGAGATAGCCGTAACGCGGGTTGATCGCGCAGGGCGTCACACAGGCCCGCACCCAATCCGGGTCGAGAATCCGCTTCGCGCCCCAGAGCCCGTTTCGCGCCATCAGCAGGCCAATGCGGGCATGGTCGCGACTGGGGATGAACAGGCCGCCGCCCCAGTGCGCGCCGCCTGAGACCGACTGCATCCGCTCTCCGTCGATCTCAATCCAGGAGTTCCGGTATCCCTCCCAGCGCCACTGATCCGATGCGCCGATCGGATCCATGACGCGCGTCTTCAGAACCTCCGGCAACGGCCGTCCGATCGCCCGCATCAGGGACAGCGACAGCCGGTTCACCCGCACATCGTTGTATTCCCAGAACGTGCCGGGAGTGTGCAGGTCCCGGTGTGTGCCCTTGCGCGAGGGCGTATTGGGCGGCAGGTCGAGTTCCCGGTTCCGGTCGATCAGATCGGGCTTGTCCCACACCGTGCCTTCCCATTCGCTGGTCTGCTGCAGAAGGTGTTCCCAGGTGATCGCCCCATTGTGCGGGCCCTCGAACCCGCCGTCCCGGACCACCGCAGCGACCGGATCCTGCACGCTTCCGATCTTGCCGTCCGAGACCGCCAGACCGGCAAGGATCGCCAGATAGCTCTTTGCAACCGAGAAGGTCATGTCGGGGGCCATGGTCGGCCCCCATTCGGCAACGATCTTCCCGCCCTTCACGATCAGGCCGGAGGGGTCGCCGCGCGGTTCCGTCGGCCCCAGGATCTCGCCTTCCGGCATCGGCTCAGAGAAGTGTCCGGTGTCGAGCGCCCGCCCGATATCCCGGTCCATCTTGCTTTCATGTGCCATCGCATAGGCGACGGCATCATCAATCGCACCTGCGTCGAGACCTAGCTCGCCGGGAGCGGCGGTTTCCCAGGCATCGCCTGGACCGGGGACGTAATCGGCCATGGTTGGGTTCCTTTGTGCGATGTCGAGCGGAACCCTAGCGCGCTCATCGGACTTGATCGAGAGGCCTTGGGCGACGGACACTGTTCCCATCCGCGCCCCAATCGATCCCCGGAGATGGCCGATGTCGAACGTGCCCGACAATCCGATGACCCGCCCGCGCTATACAGGCATTCCGACCTTCATGCGCCTGCCCTACGCAGAGGACTGGTCAGATCTTGATATCGGACTGATCGGCGTGCCCTATGACGGTGGCGTCACCAACCGGCCGGGAACGCGCCACGGGCCCCGGGAGTTGCGGAACCAATCCAGCCTGACCCGTACCATCAATCAGGCGACCGGGATCAGTCCGTACGAGCTGTGCCGGATCGCGGATATCGGCGACGCCTATATCGAGCGGCCGTTTTCCTTGGAGGAAGCGCATCAGCAGATCCAAGGGTTTTTCGATGGGGTCGTGGCCGCCGGGCTGGTTCCGGTCTCCGCAGGTGGCGACCATTCGATCTCGCTGCCGATCCTGCGCGCCCTCGGCAAGGATCGGCCCGTGGGCATGGTGCATATCGATGCGCATTGCGACACCGGCGACGACTATCTTGGCTCCCGATTTCACCACGGAGCCCCGTTCAGTCGGGCGGTGGAAGAAGGGGTTCTGGACCCCAAACGCACGATCCAGATCGGTATTCGCGGCGGGATCAACGACCGGGACATCTGGTCCTTCAGTCATACCTCCGGGATGCGGGTGATCTACATGCACGAGGTGCCCGCCATGGGTCTTGACGCGATCATCGCCGAGGCCCACCGGGTGGTCGGCGACGGCCCCACCTATTTCACCTTCGACATCGACGCGCTCGACCCGGCCTACGCCCCCGGCACCGGGACACCGGAGATCGGCGGTTTCACGTCTCTGGACGGACAGCGATTGATTCGCGGCATGACCGGCATCGATTTCGTGGGCGCGGATCTGGTGGAAGTGTCACCGCCATTCGATCCTTCAGGCAACACCGCTCTGGTCGGCGCAAATCTGCTGTTCGAATTGCTGTGCGTGGTCGCCCAGGCAACCGAAAAGAGAAAATCGGAGTAGAAACCCTCGAAAACCGTCGCAAACCGGCGTTCCACGCCCCATACTATCGCAGAGGTAGTGGTGCGACGGACGCGATCCACCGGATGGACCCGTCCTGAGCCGAGGGACCGGAGCCGGTTATGCCTTGGTATTTTAGGGTATTGGCGATCCATGTGGCGATCCTGGGGGTGCTGGCCGCCGCCCCGGTCTCCGCGCAATCCGATCGGGCCGCGACGAAGGCCGACGCGGTCGCGGTGATCGTCGGGAATCGGAATTACGCGCGCGGTATCCCTGACGTTTCGTTCGCACGAAACGATGCGCGGGCAATGCGGGACTTCGTGACGCGGGTCCTGGGGGTGCGCGAGGGCAATGTGATCGAACTTGTCGATGCAAGCCAGGCGCAGATGATCTCCGTGTTCGGAAACCGGGACGACCATCGTGGAAAGCTTTGGCAATACACCCGCGAGGGTCTGTCCGATGTCTTTGTTTTCTATTCCGGTCACGGCGTGCCCGGGCTGCGCGACCGGCGCGGATACCTGTTGCCGGTGGACGCGGATCCGGGCACCCCGGAGCTGAACGGCTATCCGCTCGACCAGCTCCTTGCCAATCTCGAGAAGCTGAAGGCCCGATCGGTGACGGTCGTTGTGGATGCGTGCTTTTCCGGAAATTCGGCAGGCGGATGGCTGGTCCGGTCCGCATCCCCGGTCTTCATCAAGACAGCGCCCGTTGTCCAGATGGACGGGATCGTTCTGATCACAGCCGCTCAGGCGGACCACGTGGCAAGCTGGGATGCGGCCAGCGGTCTAGGCCTGTTCACCAAACACTTTCTCGAGGCGGCGCGCGGAGCCGCAGACACCGAGCGTTTCGGCAACGGCGACGGGCAAATCACCCTGGGGGAAATCAAGGAGTATCTTGATGGCGAGATGACCTACGCGGCCCGCCGGTCGTTCGGACGCGTTCAAACCGCGTCGATCAGCGGCCCCTTGAGTCGGGTGATCGTTCCCGAGATTCCCGAGATGGCGGCGCCGACGGACCCGCGGCCGGTCCACATGCCGATACCGTCGTCATCGTACGGAAGCGCGGCCATTCCCAATGCCGCCGAGCTGTTCCGGGCGCCCGAGATCCGGACTTACGCCCCAGACGATCGCCCCAAGACGGCCGCTCAAGCAGATCATTTTCTCGCGACGAACACCCGTGCCGTTCTGCTCGCCGTGCGCGACTACTACGACCGCGGCGGCAAGGTCTGGGACGCCGGGCAGTCCGGACTCTCCCTGCCCGAGCCGGAACGACTGAAACATCTGATTGATCCTGAACTGATCGCGCTGACCGAGACCGGTTTCACCTTCCACACCGGCTATGTATTCGCCACCTCGACCCGGGAACTCAGAGCCGAGGCCGGATTCCGGATCGCGTTCCTGAAGGACGGCATGACGGTAACGGGCATGTGGCGATGAGGTGGCTTGTATCGGTCGGGCTCGGTCTTTCGGCACTGCTGCTGTCACACGCAGCGGCGGCCCAATTCGATGGGCCGGAGACACGGTCGGACTTCGCGACCCACGCAGCGGCGGTGTGGGCGGCGGTGCCGGACACCAGCCGGCTGGCGGTGCGACCGGTCCGGCCCGACGAGAGCGGGCTTGCTGAAGATATCGCCAAAAGCCTGGATGCGGCGCTCCTGCGGGCCCTGGATCGGGCGAGACCCGCGGCAGCAACGATTCTGCCGCGCGGCGCCCTGCAGCCGGTGTTCGAGGAAGCCGAAGCGTTCGGGGGGCGGGACCCGGCCGATCTGCTGACCGATGTCTCGGCGACGGCACTTGCGATCCCGCGCGCGATCCCGACCGCGTTCGGCCTGCGCGTGGAACTGTCCGTTCTATCCGTGGAGGGTCGTGGGTTGGGAGGACTCCTGACCACCATGCCCTCCCTCCACATTGCCTTCTCGCCGGAACTGGCGGGATTACGGCCGCCCTCGATAGCCGCGCAGCAAGCCGGAACGGCTTTGGCCGAATCCCTTCGAGCGTCCCTCGACCCGGCCGGCGCCTTCAACGTGACAATCATCAAACCGGCGGCCCAAGGGGAGTTTGCGGAATGGTTCGCGGCCCAACTTGGAGAACACCTGGCGGCGCGGCTTGGAGAAACCCCGCTATACGTCTCCCGGCCACTCCGCGACTTGGACACCTCCGACGCTCGCCTGAAGGTCAGACTTGCGGCAGACGTCTGGGACCTGGGCGATAGGGTCGACGTCACCGTCGTCGCGAGGGCGGGTTCGGTCCAGGCCCAGACGGTCGCACGGATTCCAAAACGAACGGTTCCGGCGGGCTTCCTGCCGCTGACACGCAGCGGCGGCAGGGTCGGGGCCGGGATGTTGCGGGCCACTGGAGCCGCCCAGGCCGGCGCGGGACTGAGAACCGACGAACTGCCCTTCGCCGCGCAAGCCGTTGCTCGCGCGCGGATCATCGATGCCGCATTGGGCGGCCAGCACAGCGTGACGGCCACGGCCCGGACACGCGCGGATCTCGTCGCTGCCCTCCGGAGATTGGAAGTGGCGATCCCCCACGAGGAGATTCTGCGAACCGCTGGATCCGCCGAACGGCGAACCTCATCGATATCCGCCCGGATCGAACGCGTTGGTGAGGCCGGTGCGCCCCAGATCTCGGCGAGCCTCGACCGAGCCGCCTATGTGGAGGGACTGCCTATCCGCCTTCGCCTGCAAATGGCCCGTTCAAGCGGTTTCCTCGGTCTGTTCGCGCTGCAGGCGGACGGCTCCGTGGTTCGGGTCCTGCCGTCACTCGGCGGGGATGCGGTCAGGCTTGAGGGTGGCCGTGAGATCATGCTGCCGCGTCCGCAGGATGGTGAGATCTCGAGCGCCCCGATGCCGGAGGTCGCCGACAATCTTGAGGCGCTGGTCCTGCTCGTCTCGGCGGTCCCGTTTGATCCCCGCAAGCTTGCACCCATGTTGGGAACAAGGGCGGAGGACAGCGTCCGGGCGGGTATCTCGCTGGGCGCTTTCCTCGATCGGCTCGCGCAGCTCGATCTGGCGCGGTCCGTGCTCCGTGTCCTGCCGTATCAGGTCAGACGCGATGACGGATAGGTGTCCTCAAGACGGTCCCCTGAGATCGGAGGCCGTCAGTATCAAACGATCGCAAAATCGATCTCAATCTTCCTTAACCGCCGAAGGACGACACGGCTTTCGGGAGAAGGGGTCATGGGTACAACATCGGCTTGGAGGACGGCGACAGCCATGGCGCGACGCACGCTCCTGATGACCGCGCTGGCGGGGGTTCTGCTGTCCTGCGCCTCCGCGCCGGGACTGGGCCATGCGGACGACATCTCCGGAGCGCGGGACGGCGGTCCCGTCAAGGTCCTGGTTTTGGGGGAGGATGATCACAGAAACCTGGTCGCCCGCGACGACCCGGCCTTTCGTCGTGTCATGTCGGAGCTTCAAGGGATGATGAACCGGCGCGGGTTTCGGGTTGTCGACGAAGCCGCAATCGCCGCGGACCTCGGCTGGGGTTGGCGGGGCATCCAAGATCGAAGCGAGGTTCTGGAATTCGCCAAACTTGCGAACGCGACCGAAACCGCCGAAAACCGGGTGCGCGCGGCGGTCGTGTTCCGGATCGAGGCATCTGTCCGCGATCTCGCCTATACCAGCCGGGTCGACCTCCACATGTC
>JANSYC010000019.1 GCA_024742605.1 Alphaproteobacteria bacterium
CAAGTGGTGTACCGCGACCACGGCGGCGGCGACCAGAACGGTGCGCCAGCAGCAAAAGGCCGCGACCATCGCAAGTCCCGCGAAATAGTACATGTGAACGTCGAGCTGCCAGGGATCCCCTGACATGGTGAACAGAATGATCGACACCATGCCCATCAGGCCGGCCGCGAGTGTGTATCGTGTCGCGGGGGCATGGCGCATCTGCATTGCCATACCGCCGACGATTGCCGCGATCATGGCCGCACCCAAGGTCGGTGCAAGCCAGGGCTTGTCGTGGAGCCATGCGACCAGGGCGATCACCGGGACATGCAGGGCCAGATAGATCGCCAGAATTTCGGTGGCACGGGATCGAATGCGCAGCAGGCTTTCCATTATATCAGTCTTCCTTGGTCTGGTCCGACGTGGGGCCGTATGGGCCGGTCGGCGTAGTCGATCTGAAACGACGCAGCGCGTTTCCAGGGAGGGGGCTAGGTTTTGCGGAGGCTCAGGCATCCGGACATGGACAATGGGTCAAGCAGCAGGAGGGCACCAGCTTCGGAGAGGAGCTTGTCGCTAGCCCCGCTCGGGCTGGCCACGACCAGGACGGAACCGGTGCCGCCGGCGCGGACAATGGGAAGTCCGGTCGACGCGGCTGCCCCGAGAACAGCTCCATCGTCCCACCACGGCGGGAACACCGCCGCGATCATCCGATCGCGCGGCCCGACCACTGACGTGCTGGACGCGGGCATCGCCGCGCTCAAGGCTACGATCAGGCCCATCGCGCAGATCAACCCCGCTGGGAGCAGAGCGCGCAGGCCACTGGTGGGATTTTGGTGCATACATACGTACCCGGTTGCTGAGTGACGCTCTCAGTTTGGGCAGATTTGTATGAAGTCCAGGTTAACGCGTGAAATTTCCCAAGGTGTCAGACCGCCGTACCACCGACGGTGATGCCCGCCATCTGCAAGGTCGGCTGGCCGACGCCGACGGGAACCCCTTGACCGTCCTTGCCGCAGGTGCCGATTCCCTCGTCGAGCTTCATGTCGTTTCCGACCATGGTGATCTTGTTCATGGCGTCCGGACCGTTGCCGATCAGCGTGGCACCTTTTACCGCGGGGCCGATCTTGCCGTTCTCGATCAGATAGGCCTCGTTCATCGAAAACACGAACTTGCCGGAGGTTATGTCCACCTGACCGCCCGCGAAGTTCACCGCGAACAGGCCCTTCTTCACCGAGCTTAGAATTTCGCCCGGATCATCTTTGCCGGCCGCCATGTAGGTATTTGTCATCCTGGGCATCACGTGGTGGGCGTAGCTTTCCCGTCGTCCGTTGCCGGTCGGCTTCATGCCCATCAGCCGGGCGTTCTGACGATCCTGCATGTAGCCCACCAGAACGCCGTTCTCGATCAGCACGTTCTGACCACTGGGCGTGCCCTCGTCGTCGACGGTCAGCGAGCCGCGCCGATCGGCCATGGTGCCGTCATCAATCACCGTCACGCCGTCCGCTGCGACTTTTTGTCCGATCATTCCCGAATACGTCGATGTGAGCTTGCGGTTGAAGTCGCCCTCTAGTCCGTGGCCGACGGCTTCGTGCAGCATCACACCGGGCCAGCCTGGGCCCAGGACGACTTCCATCTCGCCCGCCGGCGCGGCAATGGCGTCCAGGTTCACCAGCGCGATGCGCAGGGCTTCGTCAACCGCGGTCTTCCAGTTCTCCTCGGTCACAAATCGGTCGAACATCAGGCGTCCGCCGGAACCGTAGGATCCAGACTCCATTCGGTCTCCGTCCCCGACGACGATCGAGACATTGGCACGCACCAGGGGGCGGATGTCGGCGATCCGCTGCCCGCCGGGACGCACGATCTGAACCGCCTGCCAGGACCCGGTCAGCGACGCGGAAACCTGACGGACGCGCGGATCGAGCGCGCGGGCGTAGGCGTCGATCTCCGTCAGAACCTTGATCTTGGCCTCGGTACCCATGCCGGACAGCGGGTTCTCCGAGCTGTACAGTGCGCGATTCGTGCCTGATGGGCCTTGGGCCGCGGTTCCAGAGCGCCCGGCATGGACCGCACGCACCGTATCGCCGGCCCGCTTGATCGCCTCTTCCGACAGTTCGGCGGCATGGGCGTAGCCGCGCGCCTCGCCGGAGATCGCCCGGAGACCGAAACCCTGATTGGTGTCGAAGGAGGCGGTCTTCAGCCGTCCGTCATCAAAGGCGAGGCTTTCGGATTGGCGGTATTCCAGGAACAGCTCGCCGTCGTCGGCTCCCTCGAGCGCGTCGTCGACCAAAGCCTGAACCCGGTTCGGATCGAGGCCGGTGCGGCCGTAGAACAGGTCGTCGGTGGTTGCGATATCGGTCAAGCGGCTCTCCCTAGATGACGGCGGCGATTGACCACACATAAGCAACATCAGGGCGGAAGTCGACGGCGCCGACGCTCTGGGACGACAAAACGCCGGGCGTTTCTCCTGCTAGGCTCCCCGCCCGGATGGTCGTTTACGCGACCGTATGCCGCGCGATGGCGACTTGAGGGCGGCGGACAGCTGATCTAGCTTGTCAGTCATGACAGCAACACTGCGTTGCACCATCGCAATCTTGGTGTCATAACCAGCACCGCCTCAATGGGGGGCGGCAATTATAAACGAAGACGGAAACGGACCGGCTCATGGCTCGGATCTTCGCTCAGGCCGCGACAGGCGCGCGGACCCTTATGACTTCTTTCCTCGGCCTCCTGCTGTTTGCCCCGGCGGCAATGGCGGCGGAGCCTCAGCCCTGGCAGCTTGGCTTTCAGCCGGCGGCGACACCGGTCAAGCATCAGATCGAGTCGTTCCACGACATGCTGCTGGTGATCATCTTCGCCATCGCCTTGTTCGTGTTGGCGTTGTTGGTTTACGTGTGCGTTCGGTTCCGCGCCTCGAAGAACCCGACCGCCTCCAAGACGTCCCACAATACGGTCATCGAGATCATTTGGACCGCAGTTCCGGTGCTGATCCTGGTTTTGATCGCGATCCCGTCCTTCCGCATCCTGTACTATCAGGACAAGGCGGTTGATCCGGACATGACCATCAAGGCCGAGGCCCGGCAGTGGTACTGGAACTACTCCTATCCCGACGCTGAAATCGCCTTCGACAGCTACATGCTGAGCGAGGAAGATGCGGCGGCGCAGGGCAAGAAGCGTCTGCTGGACGTGGATAATGCCCTGGTGGTTCCGGTCGGCAAGAAGGTGCAGGTCCTGGTGACCACCGGCGACGTGATGCACTCGTTCTTCATTCCGTCTGCGGGTGTTCAGGTTTACGGAACTCCTGGCCGGATCAACGAGACCTGGTTCGAATTCGAGGAAGCCGGCACCTATTACGGCCAGTGCAACCAGATCTGCGGGTTGAACCATTCCTACATGCCGATCGTGGTCGAAGCGAAAAGCGAGGCGGACTATGCCGCTTGGCTCGAAGAGGCCAAGCAGAAGTTCGCCATGACCGATGCCGCGCCCGTTAGCGTGGCGCGCGCGGTCACCGAGTAATCATTGAAGAGCGGAGAAGAGTGATGAGCAGCGCTGATCACGCCCATGACCACCACGACCACGGGGCTCCAACGAGCTTTGTAAAGCGGTGGCTGTATTCCACCAACCACAAGGATATCGGGACGCTCTACCTGATCTTCGCGATCTTTGCGTCGCTGATCGGCGGTGGCCTCTCGATCTTCATGCGGATGGAGTTGCAGAATCCGGGCCTGCAGTACATGTCCAACGGAGACGCCTGGAATGTCTATGTGACGGCGCACGGCCTGATCATGGTGTTCTTCGTGGTCATGCCGGCATTGATCGGTGGCTTCGGCAACTGGTTCGTGCCGATCATGATCGGCGCGCCGGACATGGCCTTCCCGCGGATGAACAACATCAGCTTCTGGCTGCTGGTCCCGGCTCTGCTTCTGCTGGTACTGTCGATGTTCGCACCTGGTGCGCCCGGTTCGACCGGCGTCGGGACCGGCTGGACCATCTATCCGCCGCTCTCGGGCACGGCCGGCACACCCGGCATGTCGATGGACCTTGCGATCTTCTCGCTCCACCTGGCGGGCGCGAGCTCGATCCTGGGTGCCGCGAACTTCATCACCACGATCTTCAACATGCGCGCGCCAGGAATGACCCTGCACAAAATGCCGCTGTTCGTCTGGTCGATGCTCGTGACGGCATTCCTGTTGCTGCTGGCGGTGCCGGTTCTGGCGGGTGCGATCACCATGCTTCTGACGGACCGAAATTTCGGCACGGCATTCTTCGATCCGGCAGGCGGCGGTGATCCGATCCTGTTCCTGCACCTGTTCTGGTTCTTCGGTCACCCCGAAGTGTACATCATGATCCTGCCGGCCTTCGGCATCGTAAGCCAGGTCGTCAGCACGTTCTCCAAGAAGCCCGTGTTCGGCTATCTCGGGATGGCCTATGCGATGGTCGCAATCGGCGTCGTCGGCTTCGTCGTCTGGGCGCACCACATGTACACGGTCGGCTTGGACGTCAACACGCGGGCCTATTTCACGGCCGCGACTATGGTGATCGCGGTGCCGACCGGCGTGAAGATCTTCTCCTGGATCGCGACGATGTGGGGCGGATCGATCGAGTTCAAGGTCCCGATGATCTGGGCGATCGGCTTCATCTTCCTGTTCACCGTCGGCGGTGTGACGGGCGTGGTCCTGGCCAATGCCGGTATCGACGTCGCCCTGCACAACACCTACTACGTGATCGCGCACTTCCACTATGTGCTGTCGCTGGGGGCGGTCTACGGCATCTTCTGCGGGTTCTATTACTGGTTTTCGAAGATGACCGGCTACGAGTACAGCGAGAAGCTGGCGCTGTTGCACTTCTGGGTCACCTTCGTCGGCGTGAACCTGACCTTCTTCCCGATGCACTTCCTCGGCCTGGCCGGCATGCCCCGGCGCTATATCGACTATCCGGACGCCTTCGCGGGCTGGAACTCGGTGGCGTCGATCGGGGCCTATATCGGTGGGATCGGCACCCTGATCTTCTTCTACGTGGTGCTCGAAGCCTTCATGGCGAAACGGAAGGCCAATCCCAATCCTTGGGGTGAAGGTGCAACGACTCTGGAGTGGACCGTGAGCTCGCCCCCGCCGTTCCATACCTTCGACGAGTTGCCGAAGGTGAAGGAAACCGCGCACTGACCGTGGAGGTCGGGTCGATCTCCGACCCGATACAGACACCGAGACTTGCTCCCGGATCGGAGGCGGCACACGCCACCCGCTTCGGGAGCGGTTGTTAGACGCCAAGGCTTTCTAAGCCGAACCGACCTGAACGAGACCGTATCGTGAGCGAGACGACAGCACAGAGCGTGACACCCGAGATCGACACCCTGCCGGGCGTCAGGGACTACATCGCGCTGCTGAAGCCGCGGGTGATGACCCTGGTCGTGTTCACCGGATTCGTCGGTATGGCGGTCGCTCCGGGACATATGAACCCGGTTCTGGCTGCGATCGCAGTGCTGTGCATCGCGGTGGCCTCGGGTGCCGCCGGTGCGATCAACATGTGGTACGACCGCGACATCGATGCGATCATGGACCGCACCAATTCTCGGCCCCTGCCGGGAGGCCGGGTCGATCCGGACGAGGCTTTGGCCTTTGGGGTGATCCTGGCCGGATTCTCGGTCTTGGTGATGGGGCTGGCCGTCAACTACGTGGCGGCAGCGTGGCTCGGCGGTACGATCGGGTTCTACGTCTTCATCTACACCATGTGGCTGAAGCGCCGAACGCCTCAGAACATCGTGATCGGAGGTGCTGCGGGCGCCTTTCCACCGATCATCGGATGGGCTGCGGCAACCGGCGAGGTCTCCTGGGCGGCAGTTGTCATGTTTGCGGTGATCTTCCTCTGGACCCCGCCGCATTTCTGGGCGCTCGCGCTCTGGCGCAAGCTCGATTACGCACGTGCTGGCGTTCCGATGCTGCCGGTCGTGGCCGGCGAACACGAGACCCGCCGGCAGATTCTGATCTATTCGGCCGTGATGGCGCCGCTGGGCGTGGCACCGGTGCTTTTCGGGGTCGGCGGCTGGATCTACGGTCTGGTGGCAGCCGCCCTGGGCGGGTTCTTCCTGTTGAGCGCGTGGCAGGTCTGGCGCGCCGAGGACGGGAACGACGGACCGGCGAAAAAGCTGTTTGGGTATTCGATTTTCTACCTGTTCGCGCTGTTCGGCGCGCTGCTGGTGGACGTCAAACTCTTCTCGGGGGCCTGAGATGACCGAAGACGATATCAAGCCCCAGGGCGACATGGACTCCCAGGCGTTCTACGCCCAGCGCCGGCGCAAGAACCTCGCGATTGTCGGAACCATATTCGGGCTGGCCGTCCTGTTTTTCCTGATCACCATCATTCGGATGCAGATCAACCAATGACCGACCCCGCACCCACACGCGGCCAGAGTACGGCTCGCCGCAGTAACCGCCGGATGGCCGGAGGACTGGCGGTCGTGGTGATCGGGATGGTCGGCATGGCATATGCCTCAGTCCCGCTCTACGAGATCTTCTGCCGTGTGACGGGATTCGGCGGCACCACACAGGTGGCCGAACTGGAATCCGAGCAGGTCATCGACCGCACCTTCACCATCCGCTTCGACTCGAACGTCAACGATGCGCTGCCGTGGCAGTTTGTGCCGGCGGTGAACGAGGTCGACGTCAAAGTGGGGGAGAACAAGCTGGGGTTCTACCGGGCGACCAATACCAGCGATGAGACGGTCGTGGGCACGGCGACGTTCAACGTCACGCCGGACAAGGCGGGTCTGTATTTCAACAAGGTCCAGTGTTTCTGCTTCACCGAACAGGTGCTCAAGCCCGGCGAGACGGTGGACATGCCGGTCTCGTTCTTTCTGGATCCGGCGCTGATGGACGACGCCAAGATGGACGGTCTGACCACCATCACCCTGTCCTACACGTTCTTCCGCGCCCGGGACCAGTCTGCGGCGGAGCAGGTGGCGTTCGCGCCGGCATCCGCGAATGATGAGACCGTTTCGGGGTCTAACGACTAGATTTATGCGCGGTCGCGCGCTAACCAATGGAGAGGCAGCCGGAACGGGTTGTCGATGACGCGAGGGGACTATGGCAACAGAACAAAAGCATCCCTATCACCTGGTTGAAGCGAGCCCGTGGCCGATCGTCGGATCCGGCGGTGCATTCGTCATGACGCTTGGCGGTGTGATGTACATGCACGAGATGGCGTACGGCGGCGCGCTTACCATGGTCGGCCTGGCCCTGGTTCTGATGACCATGTATTTCTGGCTGCGCGATGTGGTGCGCGAAGCGGTGTTTCAGGGGCACAACACTCCGGTTGTCGAGATCGGCTCGCGCTACGGCATGCTGCTGTTCATCGCCTCCGAGGTGATGTTCTTCCTGGCCTTCTTCTGGGCGTTCTTCGATTTCGCGCTCTACCCGCGCGGCGGCGTCTGGCCGCCGGGGGGGACCGAAGTTTTCGATCCGTTCGATCTGCCGCTGATGAACACCCTGATCCTGCTTCTGTCCGGCACCACGGTGACCTGGGCGCATGATGCGATCCTGCGCGGCAACCGGCAGGAGACCCTGATCGGCCTGGGCCTCACCGTCGGGCTCGGCTTCCTCTTTACGCTGCTGCAAGCCTACGAATACAGCCATGCGGCTTTCGGCTTCACCGACGGAATCTACTCCTCGACCTTCTACATGGCGACCGGCTTCCACGGTTTCCACGTGATCGTCGGAACCATCTTCCTGGCGGTCTGCTGGTTCCGCGCGAAGGCCGGGCATTTCACGCCGGAATCCCATTTCGGGTTCGAGGCGGCGGCTTGGTACTGGCATTTCGTTGACGTGGTCTGGTTGTTCCTGTTCCTGTGCATCTACTGGTGGGGCGCCTGATCCTCCGGTGATGGCCGGACTTTCGACCCGGAAATCTATTGGAGGGCGTGCTCATGTCGAACCACGGTGGCGCGCCTTCCGCGTTTTCGGCAGGGCTCGCCTGTAAGTGTCCGCGCTGCGGCAAAGGGGGGGCGTTCGAAGGCTATCTGACCACTCGCCAGACGTGCGATGTCTGCGGTCTGGACATCGCGACATACGACGCCGGTGACGGGCCTGCTGTCTTCATCATCTTCATCCTAGGTGCGCTTGTGGTGCCCATGGCCCTGCTGCTGGAGAGCCTTGCAGCTCCTCCGCTGTGGCTGCACGGCATTATCTGGGGAATTGTGATCCTCGGCGGAAGTCTTGCCCTGCTTCGGCCATTGAAAGGGGTGATGATCTGCCTGCAGTATCGCCACGGGACCCCGTCGCAATAGGGGATCGAGGCGGGTTGCCCGGGCCGCATGTCGCACCCGCTTGCAAGCACGCCCTGAATCCCCGATGTAAACGGGTATTCCCCTAGGGGATCGCTCAACGCGGACCGCCCCGCCCAGGAGACTTTCATGACCAGCCGCTTCGGCTTTCGCCCGCGTCTCTTCCCGACGCTGTTCACCATCCCCGCCGTCATCATGATGTTGGGGTTGGGCACCTGGCAGGTGCAGCGCCTGATCTGGAAGACCGAACTGATCGACCAGTTCGAGGCGCGGGTCACCAGTCCGGCCATTGCCCCTCCGGAGATCACCCCGGACGCGTTCCTGGCCACGGTCGAGGACTGGCGCTACCGCCATGTGGAAGCCGAGGGGCGGTTCCTGAACGATAAGGAGTTGCATCTGATCGGCCGGACTTACAAGGGCAATGCGGGATTCCACGTCCTCACGCCGCTGGTGCTGGACAGCGGGATGACGGTCTTCGTCAATCGGGGTTGGGTGCCCCAGGACCGGCGGCGCGCGCCGGAACGGCCCGAAACCCTTGTCGAAGGGGAAACCTCCGTTGAGGGTCTGATCCAACAGGCCGGCCGCAAAGGCTATTTCGTGCCGGAGAACGAACCGCAGAACGATATCTGGTTCACCGTGCGCCCGGAGGCGATGGCGGAATTCCTGGGCCTCGAGGGGCCGGTCGCGCCCTACTATATCGACGAGTTGCGGCCGCTCGACGGAAAGCTGAGGCTGCCGTTCGGTGCCAACCGCGAGATCGAGGTCCGCAACGAGCATCTGCAATATGCCATCACTTGGTATCTGCTCGCGTTGACCCTGATCGTGGTCTACGTGCTCTGGCACCGCTCAATGGACAAGAAAGAACCGGAGGCATGAGCATGGCTGAGGCCGTCCGCTACCAGACGCCGGCCCTGGATGCCCTCGAGTCCCGATTCCGACGGCTGTCGTCTCTCCACGGGGCGTTGGGGGTTCTCGGCTGGGATCGCAATGTGATGATGCCGTCGGGCGGCGGCGAGGTGCGGGCGGAGCAAAGCGCGACGCTGAGCGTCATGGCCCATGAGATGCTGACGGCTCCAGAGGTCTCGGACCTTCTGGCCGCGGCGGCCGATGAAGCCGCGAGCGGAGATCGTGCGGTCAATCTGGCGGAGATGCGTCGACAGCACGCCCACGCGACTGCGGTTCCCTCCGATCTGGTGGAGGCCCTGTCGCGGGCCGCCAGCGCGTCCGAGGCGAAGTGGCGGTTGGCGCGGGCCAAATCCGATTTCGCGTTGGTGCGGGCCGAGTTGACCGAAGTGGTGCGGCTGACCCGGCAGGAGGCTGCCGCCAAGTCAGAGGCGCTCGGCACATCCCCTTACGAGGCTCTGCTGGATCAGTATGAGCCCGGCGGATCGCTGCCGACGATCAATGCGTTGTTTTCGGTTCTTGAAGCGGAACTGCCACCGATCCTTGAGGCGGTTTTGGACCGACAGAGCAGGCTTCCGGCCCCGCAGGCGCCCGAGGGACCGTTTCCCGTCGCGGCACAGCGCGCCTTGTCCCGGCAGGTGATGGAGATCCTGGGCTTCGACTTCGACCACGGGCGGCTCGACGAAACCCTGCACCCGTTCTGCGGTGGCGTTCCGGACGATGTGCGGGTGACCACCCGGTTCTCGGAGGACGGGTTCGTCTCCGGGATCATGGGCGTGATTCACGAGACCGGACATGCGCTCTACGAGCGCGGCCTGCCACCGGAATGGCGCAACCAGCCGGCCGGCGACGCGCGCGGCATGGTTCTGCATGAGAGCCAGTCGCTCTTGATGGAGATGCAGGCCAGCCGGACACCGGAGTTCCTCAGCTTCCTGTCCGGTATCGCGCGCACGGCCTTCGGGGGCGACGGGGCCGCCTGGGAGCCGGAGAGCCTGCAGCGTCTCTATGCCCATGTGGAGCGCGGGTTCATTCGGGTCGAGGCGGACGAGATCACCTATCCGCTGCACGTGATCCTGCGGTTCCGTCTGGAGCAGGCCTTGCTGTCCGGCGATCTTCAGGTGGCGGACCTGCCGGGCGCCTGGAACGAGCTGCACACCAAGCTTTTGGGTGTCACCCCACCGGACGACGTGCGGGGCTGTCTGCAGGATATCCATTGGTACGACGGCGCCATCGGATATTTCCCGACCTACACGATGGGGGCTATGGCGGCCGCCCAGCTGTTCCAGGCGGCCCTCCGCGGCGATCCGGGGATACTGTCCGCGATCGGACGGGGGGACTTCACCGGCTTGCTCGCCTGGCTGCGCCCAAATGTGCACCAGCGTGCCAGCCTGGCCTCGACCGATGAGATCCTGATCGCGGCGACCGGCGCTCCTCTGGGCACAGACTCCTTTCTCGCCCATCTCAAACGGCGCTATCTGCCGGAGTGAGCGCAGCGCGACTGGCTCTATGCGCGGCCCCGGGCGTTGTGTGCCGGACGGGGGTCCGGGCCCGTATAGCGGGCTCGGGGGCGGATCACGGTGTCGGTCCGGTATTGTTCACGAACATGCGACAACCAGCCGATTGAGCGTCCGATCGCGAACAATCCGATGGCCTGGTCGGCGGAGAGTCCAAAGGTCGCCGCGATCGCCGCGAGGCCGAAATCCAGATTGGGCTTTAGGCCGAGCACGGCCGCGCCGGCCTCGGCGATCTGAAGCACCGGGTCGGGACAGTCGGCGAGGGCGGTGAGCACCGCGCAGGCCCTCGGATCCCCGTCCGGATAAAGCTGGTGGCCGAAGCCGGACGGATGATCGCCCTGACGGAGCCGGTCGGCCACGAGGTCTCGACCGTCGCCCCGGCGCATGGCCTCCAATAGCATGGCGAGGGTTTTCGGGGTCTGCCCGCCATGGCGGGGACCGGACAGGGCCGCCAGCCCGGCGATCAGCGCGGCATAGGGCGAGGCGCCGGTCGAGGCGGCGACCCTGACCGCAAAGGCCGAGGCGTTTAACTCGTGGTCCGCACAACAGATCAGCGCCCGCCGGATCGGATCCCGCGCCGCCGGGACCGCCCAGGCGTGCGCCAAGGCGAGATCGATCGGGGTTTCGGTACGCAGGGGCGCCCCGCACCAGGTCCCGACCAGGATCGCCAGGATCCGGCCCGAGACTGCGTCGATCGCCGCCGGGGTTCTGGCATGGGCGGCGGGATCCGCGCGCTCGGCGACGGCCAGGGCCTCGATGGCACCGGACAGCGTCGCCGGGGTGTGGGCCGCGGGCCGATATCCGGGAAGACGGATCGGCACCGCAGCTTCTCCATCGCCCCAGAGCAGGCCGGCAACGGTTTCCACCGAGGCGACCTCCGCCAGGGACAGCGCGTCCCGGCCCCGATAGTAGAAACGCCCATCCACGATCTGAGTGATCGCGCTGTCAAGCACCGGCATGCCGAACGCCAGCGCCGCCCGGGCATCCGCGGAGCGCGCATCCGGCTCCCGGGCTGACCTAAGCCGCGCGATATCGCCTGCGGCGTACAGGCGTTTCCGGGTTCCCGCCTGCGCACGCGAGGTCACCAGACCCCGGCTTACATAGGCGTAGAGCGTCGCGCGGGCCACATTCAGCTCGCGGGCCGCTTCGGCGGCGGTGATCCAGGCCCGCTCGGGCTCGGCGTTCACTGTCATGGCCGAACTGTATCAACATTGATCGCCTTTGGAATTGCTTTGACGATCGTTGACAGGGCTGGGTCGGGATCGCCTAAGCTCATCCTATGGGATCTCCACTCTCAGACACCCGCTACGCCCGCCTGTTCTCCGCACAGGTGATCGCGCTGTTCGGGACCGGGCTGACCACCGTGGCGCTGAGCTTGTTGGCCTATGATCTGGCGGGCGGTCAAGCGGGTCTGGTTCTCGGAGCGGCCCTGGCGCTTAAGATGGTGGCCTATGTCGGGATCGCGCCGGTCGCGGGGGCTTTCGCGCATCGGCTGCCGCGGCGGGCGTTGTTGGTGTGCATGGATCTGGTGCGGGCCTGCGTCGTGGTGGCCATGCCCTTCGTGACCGAGATCTGGCAGATCTTCGCGTTGATCTTCGTCCTCAATGCCTGCGCCGCCGTCTTCACTCCGACCTTTCAGGCGACGATTCCGGATCTGCTGACCGACGAGGCCCGTTACACCCGGGCGCTCTCGCTTTCCCGTCTGGCCTACGATCTGGAGAAGCTGCTGAGCCCGATCGCGACGGCGGGCGCTTTGATGCTGGTCAGCTATGACGGGCTCTTCCTCGCCAATGGGGCGGCCTTTCTGCTTTCGGCCGGGCTTGTCCTGTCCGTCGCTCTGCCGCAGGCTCGGCCGCCGGAACGGGTGGGCGGCTGGCGCGAGACCCTCGGGTTCGGGCTGAAAGTGTATCTCTTCACCCCGCGTCTGCGCGGCCTGCTGGCCCTGTCGATGGCGGTCGCGGCCGGCGGGGCGATGGTGATCGTGAACACCGTGGTGATCGTGCGCGACAGGTTCGGCGGCAGTGAGACCGATACGGCGCTGGCCTTTGCGGCCGCCGGAGCGGGATCCATGCTGGCGGCCCTGGCCCTACCCCGCATTCTGGACCGGGTTCGGGACCGTCCGGTCATGCTGGTGGGGGCGGGCGCGCTGGCTGCCGGGCTTCTCGCCACGCCACTGGCTTTCGGCGTGGCTGGGTTCGGCGGTCTGTTGGTCATCTGGTTCATCCTGGGCGTGGGGTCCTCACTGATCCAGACGCCGTCGGGCCGACTGTTGCGGCGGTCGGCGCGCGCGGGGGATCGACCCTCCGTGTTCTCGGCGCAGTTTGCCTTGTCCCATGCCTGCTGGTTCGTGGCCTATCCTCTGGCCGGGTGGGCAGGCGCGGCCCTGGGGCTGGAGACGGCGGCGGTGCTGCTCGCCGTGCTGGTGGGGGTGGGGACCGTGGCGGCCCTGCTGCTATGGCCGGAGGCGGATCCGCTGGTCGTGGTACATGCCCATGACCAGGTCGAACACCATCATCTGCATGTTCACGACGCCCATCATCAGCACGAGCACGAGGGCTGGGAAGGCCCGGAGCCGCATAGCCATCCGCACTATCATCCGCCGGTACGGCACAGCCATGCATTCATGGTCGACACCCATCATCCGTCCTGGCCGGGGCGCTGAACCTCAGTCCGCCGTATCCGCCAGAGCATGAAAGGCGGCGCCGTTCACCGCATAGGGCAGCCAAGGGCCCTTCTGGACCAGGCCAAGTCGTTCGTAAAACCCGCGTGCCTGATTGTCGGTTTTCACCTCAAGGCCGACGCGCAGGCATCCGTGGTCCCGGGCGATCCTGGCCAGACCTGCCATCAAACGCTTGCCCAGTCCCGAGCCGCGCAATCCCGCATCGACATACAGATCCTCGACGAACAGAACCGGCGTGCAGGTCCAGGTCGAGTAGGTGAAATAATAGAGCGCCAGTCCGACCGCGTCGCCGGTTGCCTTCCGGGCCAGCAGCGCCTGCAGCTTGGCGCCGTCATATAGGCCGTCCCGACGCAGATCATCGGGGGTTGAGGTCACCATATGTGCGGCGTTCTGAGCCTCGGCCAGGGCGACGATCAGAGCGTGGACGGCCTCTGCATCGTCGGCGGTGGCCAGCGCGATCGAGATGTCGGATGGGCTCAGAGCAGAATCGGTCATAGCTGCAACGTATGGACGACCGTCGAAAAAAGGGCAAGCCTCCGCTTTCATGTGCCGAATCTTAGGGTTAAGCTGTCAACGTTTTCGTTCCTCCTGCCGTTTGGCCATTAACCGATGTCGGATCATCTCGCCGGGCGCGCGTTCCTGGGGGTCAAGAAGTTGGTCAAGAACGACCAACTGGTGATGAGCCTGTTCGCATTGCTCGTGGGTTTCGCGGCGGCGGCGGGCGCGGTCGCGTTCCGGGAAGCGATCCATCTGTTCCAGAAGGGCTTTCTGGGGTTCAGCGGAGAACTGGTGGTCAGCGGCGTCGCCCTGATCCCGGACTGGCGGCTGGTTCTGGCGCCGACCCTTGGCGGTCTGATCGTCGGAATTCTGGCGAAATGGGTGATGCCTGGCGGCCGTCCGCAAGGTGTGGCGCATGTGATCGAGGCCAGCGCCCTACGGGCCGGGCGGATGTCCGTGCGGCAGGGGCTCGGAGCCGCCACCATCAGCGCGATCTCGATCGGCAGCGGCGCCTCGGTCGGTCGGGAAGGGCCCGCAGTCCATCTGGGCGCGGCGCTCGCCAGTTATGTCGGACGCCTTTTGAATTTCAGCCGATCCCAGTCCCGGACGCTGCTCGGCTGCGGTGTCGCGGCGGCGGTGGCGGCATCCTTCAATGCGCCGATTGCCGGGGTGTTCTTCGCGCTGGAAGTGGTGATCGGTCACTATGCCCTGTCCGCCTTTGCGCCGATCGTCATTGCCTCGGTCTGCGGCACCATCGTCAGTCGGATGTATTTCGGCGATTTTCCGGCGTTCGTGGTGCCGAGCCATCAGATCACCTCGTTCTGGGAGTTTCCGGCCTTCGCCCTGCTCGGCATCGTCTGCGCCTTCGCGGCGATCGCGCTGATGTGGATCGCGGGACAGGTCGAAAAAGGCTCCGTCGTTCTGGGTGACAGGATCCCGCGCTGGGTGCACCCGGCGCTGGCCGGCATCGTGGTGGGGGTCGTCGCGCTTTGGTATCCCGAGATTCTGGGCGTCGGATACGAGGCGATGGATACGGCCCTCAACGGCGTCTACGGCTTCGAGATGTTGGTGACCCTCTGCGTGCTGAAGATCGCCATGACCGCCCTCTGCGTAGGGGCTGGGTTCGGCGGTGGGGTGTTCTCGCCATCGCTGTTCATCGGCGCGATGGTGGGCGGCGCGTTCGGCTGGCTGTCGCGGATCCCGTTTCCGGATCTGCATTCCGGTAGTGGGGCCTATACCCTGATCGGCATGGGGGCGGTGTCAGGAGCCGTTCTGGGGGCGCCGATCTCGACGATCCTGATCATCTTCGAGCTGACCGGGGATTATAGGCTGACCATCGGCGTGATGATCGGGGTGGTGACGGCGTCCGTGCTGACACGGGTTCTGTATGGCCACTCGTTTTTCGCCGATCAGCTCAAACGACGGGGACTGGAGCTGCAGGCCGGCCATGACGTGGCGGCCCTGCGCAGCCTGCGGGTTCACGATCTCACCCGTGACGACCATGTCACCGTGTCCCAGGATGCCAATTGTGACGTGATCCGGGACAACCTGCGGCACGCACCTCAGAACGAGCTGTTCGTGGTGGACGAGAAAGACCGGTTGGTCGGCACGATCACGCTTGCTGATCTGGGCGACGTCGCCTTCGACAAATCCCAGGACCCGGATCACAGCGCCCGCGATCTCGCCCGCCGCAACCCGCCGGTGCTGGCGATGGGTGATGATTTGCAGCGGGCGATTCGGATGTTCACTAAGGTCGACGAGGGGCTTCTGGCGGTTGTGGACAGCACCGAATCCATGAAGTTGATCGCCTGTCTGCATGAGCGTGATGTGATGCGCGCCTACAACCAGGCCCTCATCAATCAGCGCGCCGAAGAGCACGGCGAGACGCTTTGAACCGGCGGGATCCCAATTTCGCGGTCGGCACGGCGGCTCGGCGTGATATATCGGTCGGGTGATGGCAGATCTGTTTTCGACGATGACCGACCCGGCCTTTCTGGCCCCGACCGACCCCGGCGATCTGGGACCGGACGCCCCGCCCGTGCGCCACGCCGACCCGAACGGCTATCTCGGCAAGCTGAACCCTAGCCAGCGGGAGGCGGTCGAGGCGCTGGACGGCCCGCTTCTGGTTTTGGCCGGGGCCGGGACCGGGAAGACCCGCGTGCTGACCACCCGCCTCGCGCATCTGCTGGCGATGGGCAAGGCCCGGCCGTGGAACGTGCTGTGCGTGACCTTCACCAACAAGGCCGCCCGCGAGATGAAGGAGCGGGTGGCGGCGATTGTGGGCCCCGCGGCCGAGCAGGTCTGGTTGGGCACCTTTCATGCGATCGCCGCGCGCATCCTGCGTCGCCATGCGGAGCTGATCGGCCTCAAGCCGAATTTCACAATTCTCGATACCGACGACCAGCAGCGTCTACTCAAACAGGTGTTGCAGGCCGAGGAGATCGACGACAAGCGCTGGCCGGCACGCATGGTGATGGGGGTGATCCAGCGCTGGAAGGATCGCGGCCTCACGCCGGACAAGATCACCACGGCGGAGGCCGGCGACCTAGCGGGCGGCAAGCTGCAGTCGGTCTACAGGCTCTACCAGGAGCGTCTGACGACCCTGAACGCCTGCGATTTCGGCGATCTTCTGCTGCACAATCTGACCCTGTTCCAGACCCGTGCCGATATCCTTCAGCAGTACCAGGAGCGGTTCCGCTATGTTCTGGTGGACGAGTATCAGGATACCAATGTCAGCCAGTATCTCTGGCTGCGGCTGCTGGCCCAGTCTCACAAGAACATCTGCTGCGTCGGCGACGACGACCAATCGATCTACGGCTGGCGCGGGGCCGAGATCGGGAACATCCTGAAGTTCGATACCGATTTTCCGGGTGCCAGGACCGTGCGCCTCGAGCAGAACTACCGTTCCACCTCGCGTATTCTCGACACGGCCGGCGGCCTGATCGCCCACAACGAGGGGCGGCTGGGCAAGACGCTCTGGACCGAGGGGGATGCCGGCGAAAAACTGACCGTGCGCGGGGTCTGGGACGGCGAGGAAGAGGCAAGGGTCCTGTGCGATCAGGTCGAGGCCTATCAGCGTCGCGGTATCGCGCTCGACCAGATGGCGGTGCTGGTGCGGGCCGGGTTCCAGACCCGCGAGTTCGAGGAACGACTGATCACCCTGGGCGTGCCCTATCGGGTGGTCGGCGGCGCCCGGTTCTACGAACGGATGGAGATCCGCGACGCGGTCGCCTATCTGCGGCTGATCAACCAGCCCGACGATGATCTGGCGTTCGAGCGGATCATCAACAAGCCGGCGCGCGGCATCGGCAAGACCACCCTGCAGGAAGTCCACCATCTCGCCCGCAATGCCCAGATCCCGCTCAGCACCGCGGCCGCCCGGCTGCTGGAAACCGATGAGCTGAAACCGGCGGCGAAACGGTCCCTCGGCGCGATCATGGAAGCCTTCGACCGCTGGCGTCTGGCGCTGACGACCGAATATCACGCCGATGTCTGCCGGATGGTGCTGGATGAGAGCGGCTATACCGGCATGCTGCAGAAGGACAAATCGCCGGAGGCGCCCGGCCGTTTGGAGAATCTGAAGGAACTGTCGAGCGCTATCGAGGAGTTCGAGAATCTCGGCGGGTTTCTCGAACACATCAGTCTCGTGATGGACAATACGGACAACGCCGCCGGCCCGCAGATCAGTCTGATGACCCTGCATGCCGCCAAGGGACTGGAGTTCGACCTGGTGTTCCTGCCCGGCTGGGAGGAGGGCCTGTTCCCGAACCAGCGGGCGCTGGATGAGAACGGGGCGGCCGGTCTGGAGGAGGAGCGGCGGCTCGCCTATGTCGGGCTGACCCGCGCGCGCAAGCTGGTGGAAATCTTCTTCGCCGCGAACCGGCGGATTCACGGACTCTGGCAAAGCTCCATCCCCTCCCGCTTTCTCTCCGAGCTGCCGAGCGAGCATATCGAGACCATCAGCGACAGCGGACTCTACGGTTCGGGGGTCCATGGCGGAGCCTATGGCCGGAATCCGAGTTTTGGCGGAGGTTTCGGCGACGGCGAGACCATGGACCGTGCGCCAAAGTTCGAACGCGCCGAGCGGATGTCGGGGCCCATCGAAGGCCGCGGCCCCGGCTACATGCGGCGCGGCGGCGGGGCGATCCGGACCCGGGCGCCGGTGATAGACGGAGAGGGTTATACCGTCAAGCGCGACGCCCCCTCGAAATTTGCGGTCGGCGACCGGGTGTTCCACCAGAAATTCGGCACCGGCACCGTCATCTCGAAGGACGGGGACAAGTTGGAAATCGACTTCGATCATGCCGGTACCAAGCGGGTGATCGAACAGTTCGTGACCGAAACCTGATTTTCCTTTGATTTCCATGAGGACCCAGTGACCGAACCCCTGTGGCGCATCGCGCTGACCGTGCCGGCCCGTGCGGCGGATGCCGTGGCCAACGCTCTTGAGCCTTTCGTGTCGGCGGTGACCGCTCTTGAGGAACCGTCTGGAGACACTTGGTCGATCGAAGGGCTCAGTGAAGGCGAGCCGGAGCGTCCCTCCATCATCGCAGCCCTTTCCTTGGCCGCGGCCACTGTGGGCACGCCGCCGCCGGACACGGTGATCGAGCCGTTGCCAGACGTGGATTGGCTGTCGCTCAATCGGCAGAGTTTTCCGCCGATCCGCGAGGGTCGGGTCTGGGTCCATGGCAGCCATGTGGAGGACGCGGCCCCGCCCGCCAGCGTCCCGCTTCTGGTCGAGGCGGCGAGGGCGTTCGGATCGGGCAGCCATGCGACGACCGCCCTGTGTCTGCGCGCGATCCAGGACACGCTGAAGGCGCGGCGGATTGGGGTGGCATTGGATCTGGGCTGCGGATCCGGAATCCTGGCAATGGCGCTGGCCAAGCTGTCCCCGAAGACCCGCACGATCGCGGTGGATATCGATCCGATTTCGGTCGCCACGGCCGAGGAGAACACGCGGCTGAACGGTGTGGCCGACCGGGTGCGCACCGGCGTCTCCATGGGCTGGCGCTCGCCCTTGGTGCAGAAAGCCGGTCGCTACGATCTGGTCCTGGCCAATATCCTGGCGCGTCCGTTGTGCCAAATGGCGCCGGATCTGGCTGCCGGGCTGGCGCCGGGCGGAATCGCGATCCTGTCTGGTCTGATGAACGATCAGGAAGCCAAAGTCCTCGCCGCCCACAAATCCCAAGGCCTGACCCTGCGCCGCCGCTATCGGCGGGACGGGTGGAGTGCGGTTGTGTTGGGGCGTTGAGCTAACGGACAACCAGCCGGAAAGAGTTCGTGCTGGTTGTCCGCGTGCGCTTCAGGTGTTTATGCGACCCGCTGGCCGTTGCGGCCGGTCGGGTCGTTCGCCGCAGCGGCGCCTGGGACAATATCGCTGAGCGGGACCGAATGGGTGGACGGACGCCGGGGCCACATGGCCGGGCCGGAGCCGAGATCTTCGATCAGCTCGCGCCGGCGCAGCGTGCCGGAGGCGAGGGCCGACCGGTCGATGCCGATATCGGCCAGAATGTGCGCGTCGAGCGACCGAACTTCTGCAATCACCCGGCGCGTTGCGAGGTGGCTGAAGACCGGCTGCAGCACTGTTCGGTAGACAGCCTTGAAGCCGCGAGCGATCTGGGCGGCGACGAAAGCGTCGCGGGCCCGGCGGGCGGTGAGATACAGGTCGGTCGTGTCAGGGATGCCGGCGTCCCAGCGCGTACCCGCGTCTTGGTTCCGTGCCATGAGGTAATCTCCATTCATCATCATGTTCAGCCGCGGGCGGGGCCGTTCAGCCGGGTCCGCGAGGTGGATACGAGCGATGTGCTCATTCGATGAATGGGAAGATGGGCGCTCCAAACGCGAAAGATAATTGCTCGTATTGCGGCGCAGCAATGTTCTGGGCGCATGGCTTGCTATGCATTTCATCGGCGGGCGGGTTTATCCGTCCCGGATCAGGTCCAACCAGGCGTCCTCCGATAGGATGGTGACGCCCAATGCTTCGGCTTTCGCGGCCTTCGAGCCTGCATCCGCCCCGACCACCACATAATCGGTTTTCTTTGAGACCGAACCGGCGACCTTCGCGCCGAGGGACTCGGCCTTGGCCTTTGCCTCGTTCCGACCCACGGTGGTCAGCGTTCCGGTGAACACCACGGTCTTGCCCGCGACCGGGGAGCCTTCGGTGGTGGGCGCCTCGAAAGCTTGGATGTCGAGTTCCTGGCTGAGATCGTCAAGCACCGCCCGATTGTGGTCCTCATGGAAGAAATCGATCAGATCCTTGGCGACCGAGCTCCCGATCTGATCGATATTGATCAGATCCGCTGTCGCGTCGCTGTCGGGGTCGTGGGCGGTATCCAGTGCGGCGCGAAGGGCGTCCAACGTGCCGTAATTGGCCGCGAGCAGGCGAGCTGTGGCCTGTCCGACCTGACGGATGCCGAGCGCAAAGATAAACCGGTCGAGTCCGATGGTGCGCCGGGCTTCGATTGCGGCGAGCAGATTGTCGGTCGATTTCTCCTTGGTGCCCTTCTCCCCGAGCAGTTTTTCCCGGTGCTCGGAAAGCCGGAAGATATCGCCAGGACTCCTGACCAGCCCTTCCTCCCAAAACACCTCGACCTGCTTGGTGCCGAAGCCTTCGATGTCGAACGCGTTGCGCGAGACGAAATGTTTCAGCCGTTCGACCGCCTGGGCCGGGCAGATCAGGCCGCCGGTGCAGCGCCGGATGGCTTCGCCCTCGGGCCGCAGGGCGTCGGACTCGCAGCGCGGGCATTTGATCGGCATCTCGAAGGGCACCGAGTCCGCCGGGCGTTTTTCGGTCACCACGCGGACCACCTGCGGGATCACGTCACCTGCCCGCTGGATGATCACCTGGTCGCCCACCCGAATATCCTTGCGGGCGATCTCGTCCTCGTTATGCAATGTGGCGTTCGACACGGTGACGCCGCCGACCTTGACGGGGGTCAGGCGCGCGACTGGCGTCAGGGCGCCGGTACGGCCAACCTGGATATCGATCGCCTCCAAGGTCGTCTCCGCCTGCTCGGCCTTGAACTTGTGCGCGGTCGCCCAGCGCGGGGCCCGACTGACCATCCCCAGGCGCTGCTGGTAGTCGAAGCGGTTCACCTTGTAGACCACTCCGTCGATGTCATAGGGCAGATCCCCCCGTTCGGCGCCCACCTGAGCATAGACCGCCAGCGCCTGCTCGACGGAGGCGCAGAGCTTCGAAAGGGGGTTGGTGGTGAAGCCCCATCGCTCGATCTGCTCCAGAAACCCCCACTGACTGTCGGCGAAATCCTCTGAAATCTCGCCCCAGGAATAGGCGAAAAATTTGAGCGGACGGCTGCGGGTGATTTCGACATCGAGCTGACGGAGAGACCCTGCCGCCGCATTGCGCGGGTTGGCGAACAGCTTTCCGCCGCTGTCCGCCTGACGCGCGTTCATAGCGAGGAAATCATCCTTGCGCATGTAGACCTCGCCTCGGATCTCCAGGATTTCCGGCACGCCCTCTGGCAGCTTGGTCGGGATATCGTTGATGGTGCGAAGGTTGCGGGTGATGTCCTCCCCCTCGGTGCCGTCGCCGCGGGTGGCCCCCACCACCAGCTTGCCGCGCTCATAGCGCAGGGAGGCGGACAACCCGTCGATTTTCGGCTCGGCGACCAGTTCCAGCGGATCCTCGGCGCCCAGGCTCAGAAACCGCCGAACCCGCTTGTCGAATTCGCGGACGTCGTCATCGTCAAACGCATTCGACAGTGACAGCATGGGGCGGGCGTGGCGGACCTTCGCAAAGCCCTCTGCCGGTGCGAACCCGACCTGGGTCTCCGGGCCGTTCTCCGGTCGCATCTGCGGGAAGCGCTCGGCAAGCCTCTCGTATCGGCGGCGCAAGGCATCGTATTCCGCGTCGGTCAGCTCTGGGGCGTCTTCCTGATGGTATCTACGGTCGGCCTCGGCGATCGCGTCGGCCAGACGCAGCATCTCCCCCTCGGCATCGAACACGGTGATCTTCTCGACGGGAAGCTTGGCTATAGGGGAAGGGCTCATGGTTGGCGCCTATCGGGATTGCATCAGCAGACTGTCGGCCGCGGCCCGAGCCTCGGCGGTGATGGCGGCGCCTGACAGCATGCGGGCGATTTCCTCGCGCCGCTCCGCCTCATCGAGCCCGACGACGGTGGTGGTGGTCGATTTGCTGTCCGCCCGTTTCTCGACTCGCCAGTGATGGGCGCCCTGGGCCGCCACCTGCGGGGAGTGGGTGACGACGAGGACCTGGAGCCGGTCTGACAACCGTGCGAGGCGATCCCCCACCGCCGCCGCGACGGCCCCGCCCACACCGCTGTCGACCTCGTCGAACACCAGGGTCGGGACCGGATGGACCCCGGCCAGAGTGACCTTCAGGGCCAACAGGAACCGGGACAGCTCACCACCGGATGCGATCTTGGACAGGGCGCCCGAGGCGGCACCGGGATTGGTCGCCACCTGAAAGGCGACACCGTCCATGCCGGAAGGTCCCCACTTGCTCTCGTCCAACCTGTGAACTGCGGTCTCGAACCGGGCTTTATCGAGCTTCAGCGGCGGCAGTTCCTTGGTGATGGCGGCGTCCAACCGTTTGGCGGCGGTATGGCGCGCTTCCGACAGACTTTTCGCGGCCGTCTCGTAAGTGCTGCGAGCCTCTCGCTCCTTGGCCGACAGTTGTGCGAGGCCGCCGCCCTGCTCATCGAGAGAGGCGAGGCGGTCGACCATCTCCCGGTGCAGAACTGGCAAACTGTCCGGCTCGACCCCGTGTTTGCGCGCCAGGTCGCGGATGGCATGCAGACGATCCTCGATGTCCTGCAGGCGGGCACCGTCGGCTTCGATATCGGCTGCCGCGGATTGGATTTCGGCGAGCCCGTCCTGGATTTCGGCGGCGCCCCGTTCCAGGGCGGCGACCGCCGGGTCCAATCGCCCACCGGCCTTTGCCGAAATCCGTTCGATCGCTCTCAGGGCCGCGCCCAATGAGGCTTCGGCACCGGTTTCGGATGCCAGCGCGTCGGCGGCCGCATTCATCGCCTGCAGCACCGCTTCGGCGTTTGCGAGCACGTTGCGGGTTTCGCTCAACTCGGTCTCTTCGCCGACCTGCGGAGACAGCGTGTCCAGTTCCTGCACCGCGTGGCGTAGAAAGGCCTCGTCGGCGCGCGCGCGCTCAACCTGGGCTCGGGCGTCGGTATGGGCTTTCGCGGCTGCGTGCCATCCGGTCCAGGCCGTCGCAACCGCCGATGCCGCCTGCGCCAGCCCGCCGAAACCGTCCAGGGTGTCCCGATGGGTGCCGGGGTCCATCAGGCCGCGCTGGTCGAACTGCCCCTGGATCTCGACAAGAGTATCGCCCAACCGCCGGAGCATTCCGACGCTGGTCGGCTGGTCGTTCACATACCCGCGCGAGCGGCCGTCCGCCGTCACGACCCGGCGCAGGATCAGCGGGCCTTCGCGAGGGTCCAGGTCGGCTTCTGCCAGAATGTCGTCCACCGGATGCCGGGTCGGGAGGTCAAATTCCGCGGTCACGCTCGCCTGGTCTCGGCCGGTGCGGACCAGACCGGATTCGGCACGGGCGCCGAGCGCGAGACCCAGAGCGTCCAGCAGGATCGATTTTCCGGCTCCGGTCTCGCCGGTCAGCACCGATAGACCTGACCGGAAGCTCAGATCGAGCCGATCGATCAGAACCACGTCTCTGATCGCAAGAGCGCTCAGCATCGCCGGTCAGAACGGCCAGAGATCGATGCCGAGAATACCGCCATCGGTGTCTTCTTCCCGGCTCCGTCCCTCCTGTACCAGGACATAGGCGTCCTGATACCACTCCGAGCCCGGGTAATTGTATCCGAGTACCGCCGCAGTCCGCTCCGCCTCCTGATCCAGGCCGAGAGCGGAATAGGACTCTGTAAGACGCAACAGCGCCTCGGGTACCTGATCGGTGGTATCGTACCTCTCGACCACGGTCTTGAACCGGTTGATCGCAGCGAGGTATTGGCTGCGGCCCATATACCATCGGCCGATCGACATTTCCTTGCCGGCCAGGTGATTGCGGGCCAGATCGATCTTCAGTTTGGCGTCGCGGGAATACTTCGAATTCGGGAACCGGAGGATGACTTCCTGGAAGGCTTCCAGGGAGTCCCTGGTGAGCTGCTGGTCCCGTCCGAACGTGGAGTACGCGTATTATATCAATCCCTTGAGATAATACGCGTAATCCACGTTCGGATTGGACGGGTTGAGCTGGATGAAACGGTCCAGCGCGTTGATCGCGTTATCGTATTGGTTCGTCTGATAGAGCGAATAGGCCGCCATCAACTGCGCCTGGGTCGCCCAGACCGAATAGGGGTGTTGGCGTTCCACCTCGTCGAACAGCGGGGCGGCCGCCTTGTAGTCGCCGTCCAGCGCCGCGCTGTAGGCTTCGTTGTAGATCTCTTCAACCGGCCGCTCGACATAGGGAGCGACTTCATCGTCCGAGCCGCAGGCCGAGAGCACGGCGAGCAATCCGGCGACAAGGCTCGCCTTGAAGGTCGATCGGCTCAGCGTTCGAGGTGTCATCTGGTCGCACACATCCGGGTCTTGCCCGCCTTGCCGACTGTAATTGGCCGACATGCCGCAGGTCATTCAGGTGGGCGAAAGATAAGCGTCCAGCCCCGCAGAGGGAAGACCTTCCGACGCGCGGATATCGCTCGGCCAGGGATTGAGCACACTTTCGGTCACCTCCAAGTGATTTGGCAACTGCCGCCGGTAGGATTAGGTCTAGGACAACAGAACCGCAGAGGGAGCGTCGTCATGTTGATCAAACGTTGGAAGGGTTGGGAAATTCCCGAGCGGGAGGTGACCCCCCACAGCGTCTACATGAACCGTCGTGGTTTCATGCGCGCGCTTGCCGCCGGGCCGATTCTCGCATCGACCGCAGGGCTGGCGGCGTGCGGAGACGAAAGCCAGGCCCAGGACAGCAAGGCGGTCGAGCAGGTCGCGAAGGCTCCGGTCAGTGATCCGTCGGCGATCTACTATCCGGCCGCCCGGAACGAGACCTATAGGGTGGACCGGCCGATCACCGCTGAAGAAGACGCCACCACGTATAATAATTTCTACGAGTTCGGCTCCCACAAGAATATTTGGCAGGCGGCTCAGGGTCTCCCGATTCGGCCGTGGACCGTCACGATTGACGGTATGGTCGAGAACGCCCAGACCGTCGACATCGACACCCTGCTGAAGGCGATGCAGCCGTTCGAAGAGCGGGTCTACCGGCATCGTTGTGTCGAGGCCTGGTCGATGACGGTTCCCTGGACCGGCTTCCCGCTGAGCAAACTGGTTGAGTTCGCCAAGCCGCTGTCCTCGGCGAAGTACATCAAGATGCAGACCTTCCAGAATCCCGACATCGCACCCGGACAGCGCCAGTTCTGGTATCCTTGGCCCTATATCGAGGGATTGACCATGGCGGAGGCCACCAACGATCTGGCCTTCATCGCGACGGGTATCTACGGCGAGCCCATGCCGCCGCAAAACGGCGCGCCGCTGCGTCTGGCCGTGCCGTGGAAATACGGTTTCAAATCGGTCAAGTCCCTGGTACGGTTCACCTTTACGGATCAGCGTCCGGTCTCCTTCTGGGAGGATCTTCAAGCCTCCGAATACGGGTTCTGGGCCAACGTGAATCCCGATGTGGATCATGCCCGCTGGAGCCAGGCGACCGAACGGGTCCTGGGGACGAATGAGCGGGTGCCGACCTTGATGTTTAACGGGTATGGTGAGTTCGTCAGCGATCTCTACAAAGGTATGGACGGCGAAAAGCTGTACATGTGATCGCAAGGTGCTTCGTGATTTCGGATCAATGGGTTAGAGTTCAGGTTTCGTGATCTCGCCGGTGAGTCATGCGCCTTTTCGCCATCTCCGACCTGCATCTCGCGAGCGCGCCGAACCAGCAGGCGCTGGAGGACCTGCCAGCCTATCCGGAGGACTGGCTGATCGTCGCGGGGGATGTTGCGGAGAAGTTCGACACCCTCGATTGGGCATTCGGCCTGCTGACCTACAAGTTCGCACATGTGCTTTGGGTGCCCGGCAATCATGAGCTTTGGGCGATCCCCGGCCGTGAACCGCCGGAACCGAAAGGCGTGCAACGCTATCACCGGTTGGTCGAGATCGCTCGGCGTCATGGGGTGACGACGCCTGAGGATCCGTTCCTCAGGTGGCCGGGCCAGCTGCCCCAGGACGTCGGGGCTGCGGAACATCTGATCCTGGCACCGCTCTTTCTGCTCTACGATTACAGTTTCCGCCCTGCCCATGTGCCGCTCGACGAGGTGGTGTCCTGGGCCGAGGAAACCCACAATGTGTGCAGTGACGAATTGCTGTTGAGCCCCGAGCCGCATGACAGTCGGATCGCCTGGTGTCTTGAGCGGCTGAAGCTCGCGGATAGGCGCCTGTCAGAGGAGATTCCCCAGGAAGCGGCGAGCATCCTTATCAATCACTGGCCGTTTCGACACGACCTCGTCCGAATTCCCCGTGTGCCAAGGTTCACGCCATGGTGCGGGACCACCGCGACCCGGCAGTGGCATGTCCGGCATCGGGCCTATGCCGCGATCTCAGGACATCTTCACACCCGCCGGACCGATGTCATCGACGATACCCGCTTCGAGGAAGTCTCGCTCGGCTATCCCCGCCAATGGGATCAAGGCCGCGGAATGGCGTCCTATTTGCGACGGATCTTGTGACGGGGCGCACGGTTGCGGGTGCGATGCCTGCGGTGCAAGTCTTCGGCAAAAGACCACCCCCTACGCATGGCCGAGGAGACAGCCCGTGAAGACGAAAGCAGCGATCCTGCGCGAGATCGCCCCTGAGCGCCCCTACGCTACCAGCCGGCCGATCCGGATCGAGGAGGTCGATCTCGATGGGCCCCAACCGGGCGAGGTGCTGGTCAAGGTGATGGGAGCCGGTCTGTGCCATTCCGATCTGTCGGTGGTGGACGGTTCGCGGCCGAGGCCGCTGCCGGTGGCGCTTGGTCATGAAGGGGCCGGAGAGGTTGTTGAGATAGGGGCCGGGGTGCGGGATATAACCGTGGGTGACCCGGTGGTCTTTCAGTTTTCCGCCAGTTGTGGGCGGTGCACGAACTGCCAGTCCGGCCGTCCGCAGATATGCCTGACCCATGGAGCCGCCCGTGCCAAAGGGGAGCTCATGGGCGGCGGCAAGCGCATCCGCGATTCCTCAGGCCAGCCGGTCAACCACCAGTCCGGGGTGTCCTGCTTCGCGGAGTACGTCGTGGTCGACCGGGGCTCGGTGGTGCGGATCTCCCGAGATGTCCCGCTTCAGACCGCCGCCCTGTTCGGCTGCGCGGTCATGACCGGGGCGGGTGCGGCGCTGAATACGGCGGCGGTGCGCCCCGGCCAGTCGGTCGCAGTGATCGGTCTGGGCGGTGTGGGCTTTTCCGGCCTCATGGGGGCCAAGATGGGCGGCGCGTTCCCGCTGATCGCGGTCGATATCAACCCGGAGAAGCTAGGCCTTGCCCGCCAGTTCGGCGCCGATCACACGGTCGATCCGAGCGAGCCGGACGCGATCGAACGAATCAAGGACCTGACCGATGGCGGGGTTGAGATCGCTTTGGAATTCGCGGGCGCGGTCCGTGCGCTCGAGACCGGCTACAAGATCCTGCGGTTGGGAGGCAGTCTGGTGACGGCGGGTCTGGCGCCCGCGGGTCACGACTTCCCGATACCGGCCGCAGATCTGGTGACCCGCGAGATCAGTGTCCGCGGCAGCTATATGGGCGGCTGCGTTCCCGTGCGGGATATCCCGAGGTTTCTGGAGGCCTATCAACGCGGCGAAATGCCGGTGGATCGGTTGATTGCGGGGACGGTCGGCTTCGAGGACTTGAATGCGGGATTCGACAAACTCGCCGGCGGGTCCGTGATCCGCCAGATCCTAACCCCGCACGGGTGACTTTCGGCGGCGCCGGATCTTGGACGGTCCCTCGCTGAGGTCGTAGGTCACGGCACGGAGATGATCGATCAGGGCGCGCCGATCGGTCAGATGCGCCAGATGCTGGGACGGAATCGTGTCGCCGATCCGGATGGCGATATCGGCGCCGATCTTGTTGGCGACTTCTTTGAACAGAAGCGAGTAGCGCAGCGTCAGGCTGACATTGCTGGCGATCTGGAACAGGCGGCTGTTCTGCCCCTCAAAGAACATCGGCACCACATCCGCCTTCGAGCTGGTGATCAGCCGGGAGGTGAAGGTTTTCCATTCCGGATCGATCGCGCGGCCGAACATCGGCTTGGCCGTGGACACCGTACCCCCCGGAAACACCACGACGGCTCCGCCCTGCCGCAGTTCGGATAGGGCCTGACGCCGGGATTCCAAGTTGGTTTCGAGCGCTTCCTTGGTCTCGTTGAAATCGATCGGCAGCAGGAAAGGCCGGACCTCCTGCGCCCGGTAAAGCACAGAGTTCGTCAGAACCTTGAACCGAGGACGGATGCGCGAGGTCAGGTACGAGATCACCACACCGTCCAGGACACCGAAGGGGTGATTGGCGACTATCACAAGCGGCCCTTCTTTCGGAATCCTCTCCAGGCGGTCGCGATCGTAGATGAGATTGAGTTCCAACTTCCGGATGGCGGCGGTCCAGAAGTCCTCGTCCGGCACCGGGTTCAGATAATGATCCATATACATTCGTCGCAGCTTCGGCTGCCCAGTGACCTTCTCAATCGCGCGGATCATGAGTTGGGTTGGCCGGCCAAAGGAGGGGTCTGAATAGGAGAAGACCGGCGTATCGTCAATCACAGGTTGCTTTGGCCCCCATCGCTTCAGGAGCGATGTGGCAGGATCGGTAGGCATTTCCCCGTCACGGTTCATCCGCGTTCTCTATGTTCTTCGCACGTATTCGGGCACCGTCCAATCGACGCACGGAGCAGAATGTGGGTCAAGCAGGGCTCGTGTCCATGCCTCACTCTTGATATCCGGCATCGAGGTTCAATGGGTTTATAGCGCGCGCGTACAGGTCCTGGAACGCTTCGTAGCCATGCTGGCGCCACATGCCGACCTTGCCGCGACTTGGCCGGTCCTGAACCGGAAGATCCGCGATCGATGTTGCGTGCTCCCGGACGGTGCCGGTCGTCTTGAGCGCCGCAAAGAGAGCCTCATCGACATGGGGCAGTTTGAGAAACGTGTAGATCTCTCGCAGCTTTGAGACGGGATCGGCCAGGACATCCTCGTATCGGACGGCCAAGGTCTGCTTCAGCCGACGTCGCTTCAGGTATTTGAAGCCCTCGATCAGCGGCACCGCGAATTTGCTGGAAAAGACTCCTGCGTTTTCCAGGAAGGAGAGGTTCAGGTTCTGCCTGGCAGCGATGGTGCAGCGCAACATCAGGGAGTCCCGCAGATCGCTATGAACCCGGATGTACTGGGAACCCGGAAAGATCCGGTCGATATGTTGGAGACCTACCGCATGCTCCGGCGTTTTCTCCCCGAGGAGTTCGACATCCGTGATGTCGTGACGCTTGAAGAGGTCGGCGAACGGGGTCCTGGAGAGTTCGGTCACGGTTTCCTGTGGGACGTCGAACTCCGCTTGTCCAACTTCCTCTAGGCATTTGTTGCGGACGTTCTGGAACTGCATCATCGGCAGGATGAGCGTAAGAAACGTCGACGGTTCGTTCAGGCAAACGGCGCGCGGGTCCGTGTCGACAAGACTGCCGGTCCAGGTCGTCCCGGAGCCTTGGACACCGAGGACGAGGAAGGTTGTTCGACTGGAGAGCGGATCGTTGGTCATCGCGGGATTATGATCCGATTCGCGGGTATGTGGCAGTTTTAAGTATCGGCCCACATGCGCATCAAATTCAGCCGGGCCTTCTCGACCTTGCCGAGCAGCGCGCGGTCTCCATTGTTGGCAACCAGATCGGCCATGACATCTGCCAGATCGCCTAGCACTTCTCGGCGTGCGGGATCTCGGACCATGCTTTCAATCCAGGTCACGATCGCCAGGCGCCGACCCTTGGTGACCGGATTGACCCTGTGCAGGTAGTGGGTGGGATAGAGCACCGCGTTGCCTGCGGGTTCCTTATAGATCTGTTCACCGAATGGGGTTTGCAGGACCAACTCACCGCCTGTGTAGCCGTCCGGGCCATTCAGAAAGATGGTGATTGAAAGATCGGTTCGCATGCCGGGATAGGGTCCCATCAGGGCCGCGTCGATATGGTTGCCGTACTTGTGCCCTTCGGTATAGGACGCGAAAATCGGCGACAGAATCCGGCGCGGCATGGCCGAGATCGCGAAGCTGTCATTTTGCTTCATCGCGGTCAGCACCAATTGGGACAAGTCCCGGTATTCCGGGCTTTGCGGCGACATCTGGGTGTTCTTTTTGATCTCGTTGCCGAGAGGCCCGCCGCTCATGGTGCCATCCACGAAGGAACTTCCCAGCAACTTACCCGCGATCAATTTGACCTGATCTTTCGACAGCAGTTCCTTGATCACCGCGACCATGCCGCATCCTCTCCAAATATGTGCGCGCCTTTGCCGAGGACCCTAGCAGATGGTTGCAGATGGGGCGACGTCGCTTGCCTTTTGCGACCTTGATACCCATGTCGACCGGAAAGAAAAAGCCTGGGACAGAACGAATGGGTAAGCTTGTCGACGGTGTCTGGCATGATAAGGACCCGGTCAATCCGACCGACGGGTCGGGCGCCTTTCAGCGCAAGGGCAGTGCCTTCCGCGACTGGATTGAGGATCGTGACGGGGCGAAATTCCCGCCGGAAACGGGACGCTACCACCTGTATGTGGCCTATGCCTGCCCCTGGGCGCACCGCGCGCTCATCATGCGGAGCCTCAAAGGTCTTGAAGAGATGATCTCGGTGTCGGTCGTCACGCCGCTGATGCTCGAAAAGGGCTGGTCGTTCAGCGCAGAACAGCCGGACCATCTCTTTGGCGTCGACCATCTTCACCAGATTTATCAGAAGGCTGATCTCGCCTATACCGGCAAGGTCACGGTTCCGGTCCTGTGGGACAGGGTCGAAGGTACGATAGTCTCCAATGAAAGCGCCGAAATCATCCGCATGTTCAACTCCGCTTTCGACCGTCTGGGAGCCAAGCCCGGCGACTACTATCCTGCGGACCTGCGCGACGAGATCGATACCGTGAACGCGCGTATCTACGACACCGTCAATAACGGGGTCTACCGCAGCGGTTTCGCCCGCAAGCAGGAGGCCTATGAAGAGGCCTACGATGCGCTGTTCGACACGCTCGATTGGCTGGAGGACCGTCTATCCGAAAATCGCTATCTGATGGGCAGCCGGATCACCGAGGCGGATTGGCGCCTGTTCCCGACCCTGTTCCGGTTTGACCCAGTCTATCACGGTCACTTCAAATGCAATCGCAACCGGCTGATCGAGTTTCCCAATCTCTGGTCCTATACCCGCGAACTCTATCAGTGGCCGGGAATCTCCGAGACATTGAATCTCGCCCAGACCAAGCAGCACTACTACGGCAGTCATGAAAGCGTGAACCCGACGCGGATCGTGTCCAAGGGCCCGGAGATCGACTACCTCGCGCCACACGACCGGGACCGTCTGAAAGCGGCCGCCTAAGCGACACCGGTTCTGGCACGGCGTTTGCTTTTTCTCTTTATCACGGGAAACGAAGGCCTTGTCGGGCAACCGGCGGGTCTTCTCACGAAGATGGGAGATTGACCATGTCGCTTACCGCAGCTCTCAAAAAAGGCTTGTCGGTCGCCAATACCGGTAGCGCGTTGAGCGATGATTGGGATCCGTATCCGGATCAACCCGACCAAGGCAAGCCGGTGAGCCGCACGAATGCGGCTGTTGTCCGGTCTACGTCCGCTCAGAAAGCTCAGCCGAAACCGGCGGAATCCGCACCGGGAACCAAAGGATCCCTGCGCAAGAGCGGTGCCCTCAAAGCGATTGATGGTGCCAAAATCGAACCCGCGGCTCAGGCCTTGAAGCCGGCGGCTACGCCAGTTCAGCGCCCTGCCGCCCCGTTGCGCCGCGCGGCGAATCAGCCCGGCCCGGCCTTGAAGTCAGAGCGGGTCCAGGACGACAAGCGCGCCAACTGGCTCGGCACGGCCGGCGTCGCGGTTGGCCACGTCAACCCGGCACAATATGCCCGGGAGTTCGACCGGTTCGCTGCCGATGAAGAGCGGCGGGCGGTAACGGACACGCTGATGGATGTCCGGTCCACAGAGATTGAGGGAGTGGCGAAACTGGCGGCCCGCATCAAGGCCCGGTATCTCGCGAAGTTGCTGGACGTGGGAAATCCAGCAAAATCCGGTGTGCAGGAAACGGAAATTAAAGAATTGGTCCGGTATCGTGAGACCTACGAGGAACTCGGACGTGGTCTGGATATGTTGAAGGCCGCGATCGAGGGCGGAGACGTTACCGTCTCCGGCATGATCCGCCGCTGAGCTCCCCACTCTCCGGCGGATCCACTTCCGAACCCGGACTTCTCCCGGGACCTGAGGGCTGCTCACACGGGCAGCCCTCTTTTTGTGTGCAGAGGACCCCGGGGATCCTGTTGAAACAGACCGTATCCGTCCGGTGGAGCAGCGGCGTTGCATGGTCCCTGATTTGACTGTCAGAGCGGTTCAACGGTAGCCCGCTTAAACCATCTTCGGCGCAGTTTCATTGTGCCGCCATTTCGGACGAGGCAGTCCTACCCGAACAACGGCGGGTTACCGAACCCGGCGGTTAGGGTGTCCGGGGATCGTGGTGAATCTGGGGGGATGTGGTTCAGAACGACAGGCCGACAGGGCGGCAGTGGGCAAAACCCGAGGCTCTAGCGTTCACCGGTGTTGTCGGCGGACAAGCCGGGTCGAGCATTTAGAGCGCTTTGGGAGCCGCGCGCACCATGTCTTCTGGCCTGAATGGTGGATAATAAAAAGCCCCGCCTTTCAGATGGAAAGACGGGGCGGTTAGGTGCAGGGTCCGGGAGGGTCAGTTCAGCCTGACGGTCGCCGGGCTGTCGGTTTCCGTCGGGCCGTCGATTTCACGCGGTCGATAAATCCGAAGGAAAAGCTGGGCTTGAACCCGGTGCCGATCGTGGACGCTGTCCATGAAGAGCCGTGCCTGGTGGATGTTCTCGATACATCCTCCGTCGTCCAGCCGTTCCAGGAGACAGGTGTAGCCGATTTCCTTCATGCCCTCGAATTCCTCGTCGGACATGGCAGGCGCGTGCTCCCGGAACTGCTCGGCAAAGACTCGCGCGAAATTGGTCATCAGGTCCCGGCGCATCCTCCACGGCTTGGCGCGCAGAAAAATCGCCCATTCATCGACCGCCTCCCGAATCACCTCCGGAAGCTGATCGAACAGCAGGGACTCCGCCGTCCGCTCGTTCTGATTTGCCGGAAACTGGCGGGACCCGATCTGAATCGGACCGGCGGCCGACCCGCAAAGCTCTTTTGGTGTGCGGCGCAGCACGGCTGGGATGGGCGCGTCCAGCAGAGTATCGGGGCCGTTCGCGGCAGGCGTGATTGGGGTGAAGGTCGACATACAGTCTCTCCGCGGCTGGTTGAGTGCTCGCAGAGGACCTCGCAAGGGACAGGCCAGTAGTATTTGTATTTAACTATCTGTAAATAATATATAAAAAATTGGAATTCGTCGTCTCCAGGCAACGCTTGCCGAGCAGGCTATGGGCCTCCGGCAAGGCTTGCCGGGCCACCGGGCGCAGATGCCCCGTGCCATAAAGAAAAAAGGGGCCGCCAATTGGCGGCCCGAGTTAAGGGAGGAAACGCCCAAGAAGTCTAACAGCATGTTGGGCAGTCATGCTGCGATGCACAATATGAACAACCTTGATCGGATTGGCAAGCCCGGGCTTACTTTGCAGATGCAAAAAATTTCACCGTCTGATGCGACCGCCCCGAGGACCCCATGTCCAACCGCGAAGTCCGGTGGACCGCAATCGTCCCTGGAATACGGATCGGCTGCGGTTTTTCAAGCTCGTTGGGATTGGCCGGGTCTGTTGAGACTTGCGGCGCATCTCGGGATTCTGGCAATAACGGTCGCGGTGACGGCACGTGCGCCAGGGCTCTGGTATTGGCCGGCGGCGTTCGTTCAGGGCGTCGTCATGGTTTTCCTGTTTTGTCCGCTGCATGAGACAACTCACCGCACCTGCTTTCGATCCCGCTGGGTGAACCATGTGGTCGGGGAGGTGACCGGATTCATCATGCTGCTGCCCTATCGCTGGTACGGGGCGTTTCACATGGCGCACCATCGCTTCACTCAGGACCCGGAGCGGGACCCGGAACTGGCCGTCGGCAAACCGACCACTTGGACGCAATATGCAGTGCTCCTCTCGGGAGCGATCTATTGGCGGTTTGCGGTGATGGGGCTGCTGAACCGCGCCCTTGGGCGCAAGGTGGACAAGGTGTCGGCCCCCTATCTCGACGACCGGACACGCCCGCTGGTGGTACGGGAGGCGCGAATTCACCTGGGCCTGTGGGCGGCGATCGCGACCCTGTCGATTTTGACCGGATCGGGATTCGCTTTGACCTACTGGCTGATTCCGGCCGTGCTCGGCCAGCCGGTGCTTCGACTGTATCTTCTGGCGGAGCATTGGGGCTGCCCCGCGGTTCGCGACATGTGGCAGAATACGCGCACCATGCGGACCCTGGCACCTATTCGCTTTCTCGCCTGGAACATGCCGTTTCACGCCGAGCATCATGCGAACCCCGGCGTTCCCTTCCACCAGCTGCCGGCCTATGCCCGCAGCCCGCTCGCCCGTCCAGAAGTGGTCGAGGACGGCTACAGTCGGTTTCACGTTGGAAGACTTCGCGATCTGGCGCGGGGTCGTGCCGGCCCGGTTTGACGCTGTGGCGGGGCTGCCACGCACCCGGAATGGGATTGCCTGAATTTGCGGCAACCGCCTGTGCGTTGCAACATTATTCACCAAACGGCTGTATTTCGGGAATCATATAACCCTCTGGAATATCTCAATTCTATCCTGGAAAAGGCGCCCCCTCTGGCTGGCACGCGGTGTGCGGATGCAGGGCGTTGTTAGGGCGCCGAGCCCGTTACTCAGGGGGTTAAATGATGACGTTTGGAAAAATGCTCCGGGGGACCGCATTCGGCCTCGCGGCGGGCATGATGTTCGCGACGGCGGCACAGGCCCAAGAAACCATCAAGGTTGGCATTCTGCATTCCTTGTCCGGGACCATGGCCATCAGCGAGACCACGCTGAAGGACGCCATGCTGATGTTGATTGAGCAGCAGAATGCCAAGGGCGGACTGCTCGGCAAGAAGCTGGAGCCCGTCGTGGTCGATCCGGCCTCCGACTGGCCGCTTTTCGCCGAGAAGGCCCGTGAGCTGATATCCGGCTCAGGTGCCGCGGCCGTCTTCGGCTGCTGGACCAGCGTCTCCCGGAAATCCGTCCTGCCGGTTTTCGAAGAGCTGAACAACATCCTGTTCTACCCCGTCCAGTATGAGGGCGAAGAGAGCCAGCGAAACGTGTTCTACACCGGTGCCGCTCCGAACCAGCAGGCGATTCCGGCGGTCGACTATCTGGCTGCGACCGAAGGCGTGGAGCGCTGGGTGCTGGCCGGTACCGACTACGTTTACCCGCGGACCACCAACAAGATCCTCGAGACCTATCTGCTCGACAAGGGCGTGGCACCCGAGGACATCATGATCAACTACACGCCGTTCGGTCATTCCGATTGGCAGACGATCGTCGCCGAGATCAAGGCGTTCGGTTCGGCCGGCAAGAAGACGGCAGTGGTATCCACGATCAACGGTGACGCCAACGTGCCGTTCTACAAGGAACTGGCCAACCAGGGCATCAAGGCTGAGGATATTCCGGTCGTGGCGTTCTCGGTCGGTGAAGAAGAACTGGCGGGTATCGATACCGGTCCGCTGGTCGGTCATCTGGCCGCGTGGAACTACTTCATGTCCGCCCCGACACCGGAGAACGACGCCTTCATCGCCGATTGGCACAAGTTCACCGGCAGCGAGACGCGTGTGACCAACGACCCGATGGAAGCCCACTACATTGGCTTCAACATGTGGGTGAAGGCGGTCGAGGCGGCCGGCACCACGGATCCGGATGCGGTAATCGACGCCATCATCGGGGTCAGCGTTCCGAATCTGACCGGCGGATATTCGGCGATGATGCCGAACCACCACATCACCAAGCCGGTTCTGATCGGTGAAATCCAGGCTGACGGCCAGTTCGAGACCGTTTTCGAGACCCCGGGCCTGGTGGTCGGCGACGCGTGGTCCGACTACCTGCCGGACAGCAAGGATCTGATCTCCGATTGGCGGAAGCCGATGAGCTGCGGCAATTTCAACGTCGCGACCGGTAAGTGCGGCGGTAAGGGCACCTGATTGCCCGCTCCGTCTCGGACATAAGGCTCCGGACTCCCTCCAGCCAGGGGGTCCGGGTGGCCGGCCGCCGAATGTTCCCACCCCCGCGGCCGGACACAACTGGGCCCTTGGTCTGAGTGAGTCAGGAGCAGTTTTTTTAAGTTTCTCATAGATTTTACAAGACTATGCGACCCACTCAAGGACAGACGAGAATGGCCTTTGGGATCGGCGACTTGCCCAGAATGATCTCCGGACCTGTCGGTTTGGCATCGCGGTTGAGATCGGTGACGCTGGCTTTGACTTTTACGGTCCTGCTCGTGATGCAGGCCGGATCCGTCCAAGCCCAAAGCAATTCGATCCAAGAGCTTGCCGCCGGTCTGGCCGGCGCGGATTTCAATGAGACCTCCCGAATCGTCGATCAGATCGCCGCAACCGGTGATTCGGGAGCGGTTCCGTTGCTGGAAGCGCTGGTCGCGGGCGACCTGTACTACCGGAAATCCGACAATGCGATCTTCATCGCCGAACGCGGCGGGGCCGGCTATCTGCTGACCGATCCGTTTTCCGGCGCGGCTGCCGGCGAGGCCGGGCGACGGGATGTGACTAAGGTTCGGGTCAACAACAGTCTGCGTCGTGACATACGATCCGCGCTGGGCGGGCTCACCCTGATGAGCACGGATGCGGATGTGCGGTTGGATGCTGCGTCGGCAATCCTGAAAAGCCGGGACCCCGAAGCCATCGAGGCGCTTGATCAGGCGATCGCCGCCGAGTCCGACGACGGGGTCAAGCTGGTGATGGAGCGCGCCCGCGCGGCCGCGATCCTCAACAGTGACAGCGACGAGTCCACCAAGATCGTGGCGGTCGAGACCATCGCGCAAAAGGCCGATCAGGAAGCGCGATCCATTTTGCTGGCGGTCGCGGAGGAGGCAGACGGCGCGTTGCGGGCGGCGATCGACAAGGCCGTCGCCTCGGTCGAAGCAAGCCTCGCCCTGTGGTCGACCGCGCAGAACATCTGGTACGGCCTTTCACTCGGCTCCGTGCTGTTGCTGGCGGCGATCGGTCTCGCGATCACGTTCGGTGTGATGGGCGTGATCAATATGGCCCATGGCGAGATGGTGATGATCGGCGCTTATGTGACCTTCCTGGTGCAGGAAGTCATCCGAACCCAGGCGCCCTATCTGTTCGACGCCTCGCTGCTGATCGCCCTGCCGCTTGCCTTCGTGACGGCAGGATTGGTCGGGATTGCCATCGAGCAGGGGGTCATCCGCTTTCTATACGGGCGCCCCCTGGAAACCCTGCTGGCCACCTGGGGGCTGTCGTTGATCCTGCAGCAGACCGTGCGCACCATCTTCGGTCCGACAAATCAGGAGGTCGGGGCGCCGAGCTGGATGAGCGGCGCGTTCGAATTGGGCGGGCTTACCCTGACCTACGGACGGGTCTGGATCATCGTATTCGCGCTGGTCACCTTCGCCTGCCTTGTCGTCGTCCTGCGCCGAACGTCGCTCGGGCTGCAGATGCGGGCGGTGACCCAGAACCGGCGGATGGCGGGCTCAATGGGAATCCGGACCACATGGACCGACGCGCTGACCTTCGGTCTCGGCTCCGGGATCGCGGGCATCGCGGGCGTCGCTCTCTCTCAGATTGACAATGTGAGCCCCAATCTGGGCCAGTCCTACATCATCGACAGCTTCATGGTGGTGGTGTTCGGAGGTGTGGGGAACCTGTGGGGCACTCTTGTGGGCGCCTTGTCGCTCGGCGTGCTCAACAAGTTTCTGGAGCCCTATGCGGGCGCGGTGCTGGGTAAGATCCTGGTGCTGGTCTTCATCATCCTGTTCATCCAGAAGCGCCCGCGCGGTCTGTTCGCGCTCAAGGGCCGGGCGGTCGACCAATGATCACGAAACGGCTGTTCGAGTTCACCGGCCTGCCGGGCCTTCTGATGCTTCTGGCGCTGCTGGTGCTGGCCGTCTACGTGCCGTACGCCAACCTGGTTCTGGAAAAGGGTTCGGCGTTTCACCTGGATACCTCGGCGGTCGTGCTGCTGGGCAAGTATCTGTGCTTTGCCATCCTCGCCCTGTCGATCGATCTGGTCTGGGGCTATTGCGGGATTCTCTCGCTCGGCCACGGGGCCTTCTTCGCGCTCGGCGGCTACGCGATGGGCATGCATCTGATGCGCGAGATCGGCACGCGCGGGGTTTATGGCGATCCGATCTTGCCGGATTTCATGGTGTTCCTGAATTGGGAGGAGCTGCCCTGGTTCTGGTACGGGTTCGACCAGTTCTGGTTCGCCATGGTGATGGTGGTTCTGGCGCCGGGCAGCCTGGCGTTCGTGTTCGGGGCTCTGGCCTTCCGCAGCCGGGTGACCGGCGTCTACCTGTCGATCATCACCCAGGCGCTGACCTTCGCGCTGATGCTGGCCTTCTTCCGGAACGAGATGGGGTTTGGCGGCAACAACGGGCTGACCGACTTCAAGGATGTCCTGGGCTTCGATCTGCAGGCCCAATCGACCCGGATCGGGCTTTACCTGCTCTCGATCCTGGCGTTGATCGCCGCATATGTCGTGTGCCGGCTGATCGTGCTGTCACGGCTCGGCAAAGTGTTGATCGCCGTGCGCGACGCGGAAAGCCGGACCCGCTTCATCGGCTACAGGGTCGAGCACTACAAACTGTTCGTCTGGACCGTTTCGGCGATGATGGCCGGGGTGGCGGGGGCGCTCTATGTGCCGCAAGTGGGGATCATCAATCCCGGTGAATTCGCCCCCGCCAACTCCATTGAGGCGGTGATCTGGGTCGCGGTCGGTGGCCGCGGCACGCTGGTCGGTGCCGTGATCGGCGGGATCGGCGTGAACATGGGCAAGAGCTATTTCACCGGCGCCATCCCGGAACTGTGGCTGTTCGCACTGGGTGGTCTGTTCGTATTCGTTACCCTGTTTCTGCCAAAGGGCATCCTGGGCCTACTGTCGAACCTGAAACGCAAGCGGGCCGCGTCGGAGCCTGATGGACCCGGGACCGAACCGGTGAAGGAACGGGCATGAACACCGAACTCACCAGTGCGGTGCTCTATCTCGATGACGTCTCGGTTTCGTTCGACGGATTCAAGGCTCTGAATGCCCTCTCCTTCGTGGTCAAGCACGGTGAGATGCGGGCGATCATCGGGCCCAACGGCGCCGGCAAGACCACCATGATGGACGTGATCACCGGCAAGACCCGGCCCGATGTCGGAACGCTTTTGTTCGACGGCAGCCATGATCTGACCAAGCTCGACGAGGCGTCGATCGCGCAACTCGGCATCGGGAGGAAGTTCCAGCGCCCGACCGTGTTCGAAAGCCATACCGTCCGGGACAACATCCTGTTGTCGCTGTCCGGCGTGCGCTCCGTCTTCACCACTTTGTTCTCGGTCACGACCAAGGACGAGCGGGAGCGGATCGAGCGACTGCTGGAGCGGGTCAAACTGTCCGATGCCGCGGACCGTCTGGCGGCCGAACTTAGTCACGGTCAGAAGCAATGGCTGGAGATCGGCATGCTGCTGGCCCAGGACCCGTCGCTGCTGCTGGTGGATGAGCCGGTTGCCGGAATGACCGATGCTGAGACTGTCCAGACGGCGACCCTGTTGCGCGAGATCGCCAAGGATCACTCGGTGGTGGTGGTGGAACATGACATGTCGTTCGTCCGGGATCTCGACGTGATGGTGACCGTGCTGCACGAGGGTTCCGTCCTGGCCGAAGGCTCCCTCGACCGGGTCAGCGCGGACGAGCGTGTCATCGACGTGTATCTGGGCCGATAGGAGACCGGACGTGCTGAAGATCGAGGGCATGACCCTGCATTACGGCGCCGCCCAGATCCTTTGGGGCATCGACCTTGAGGCGAACGCGGGACAGGTCACCTGCGTTCTGGGCCGCAACGGGGTCGGTAAGAGCAGCCTGCTGCGGGGCATCGTCGGCCACCATCCGACCAGCGGCGGCGGGCTGACCTGGGAGGGCAGGAACCTCTCGGACATGCGGCCGTTCGAACGGGCACGGGCCGGCATCGCCTATGTCCCGCAAGGTCGAGAGATTTTCCCGCTGCTCACGGTGCGGGAGAACCTTCAGACCGGGTTTGCCTGTCTGCCGTCGCGGGAGCGGCGCATTCCCGAGGAGATTTTCGAACTGTTCCCGGTCCTGAACTCGATGCTGGACCGGCGCGGCGGCGATCTCTCCGGAGGTCAGCAGCAGCAGTTGGCGATCGGGCGGGCGCTGGTCACCAAACCGAAGCTTCTGATCCTGGACGAACCGACCGAGGGGATTCAGCCTTCCATCATCAAGGATATCGGCAAGGCTATCGAAATCCTGCGGAACCGGGGCGAGATGGCGATCCTGCTGGTCGAGCAGTACCTGGACTTCGCGGTAGAGCTCGCCGATCAGCTCTCGGTCATGAATCGGGGCCGGATCGTGTTTTCGGGCGCCAAGGAGGGCCAGGACACGACCGAAATCGAGCGATTGATGTCGCTGACCTGATCCTTTGGCGCGGGATCACAGTGCTTGACGCACCCCCCTTCGGTCCTTCAAGCCTGGAGTCTCACAAAATTCGGCGCTGAAGGGGGCGAGCATGCTCAAGAACGATCGTTTGGACCAATGGGATCGGGAGAGCTTCTTTCACCCTTCCACCCATCTCGCTCAGCACGCGCGTGGCGAAAGCCCGAACCGGATTATGACCGGCGGGTCCGGGATCTATGTCGAGGACCGAGACGGCACCAAACTGCTCGACGGGTTCGCGGGGCTCTACTGTGTCAATGTGGGCTACGGTCGGCAGGAAATCGCCGAGGCGATCGCCGAGCAGGCGAAGGAGCTGGCCTACTATCACTCCTATGTGGGGCACGGCACGGAAGCTTCGATCACCCTCGCCAAGATGGTGATGGACCGGGCGCCGAAGGGCATGTCCAAGGTCTATTTCGGCCTTGGCGGGTCCGATGCCAACGAGACCAATGTCAAACTGGTCTGGTACTACAACAACATCCTGGCCCGGCCGGAGAAAAAGAAGATCATCTCCCGCTGGCGCGGCTACCATGGTTCGGGCCTGGTCACCGGATCGCTCACCGGTCTGGAACTGTTCCACAAGAAGTTCGACCTGCCGCTGGACCGCGTGCACCACACCACCGCGCCCTACTACTTCCGCCGTCCCGATCTGGCGTTGAGCGAGGCGGATTTCACCGCGCATTGTGTGGCCGAGCTGGAAGGGCTGATCGAGCGGGAAGGCCCGGAGACCATCGCCGCCTTTATCGGCGAGCCGGTGCTCGGAACCGGCGGCCTGGTTCCGCCGCCCGTCGGCTATTGGGAGGCGATTCAAGCGGTGCTGCGCCGCCACGATATCCTGCTGATCGCAGATGAAGTCGTCACCGGTTTCGGCCGCCTGGGCAGCATGTTCGGCTCCGGCCACTATGGGATCAAGCCTGATTTCATCACCATCGCAAAGGGTCTCACCTCTGCGTACGCCCCACTTTCGGGATCGATCGTCAGTGATCGGGTCTGGAAGGTTCTTGAACAGGGCACGGATGAGAACGGGCCGATCGGGCACGGGTGGACCTATTCCGCGCATCCGATCGGAGCCGCCGCCGGAGTGGCCAATCTGAAGCTGATCGACGAGATGGGATTGGTGAAGAACGCCGGCGAGACCGGAGGCTATCTCAATACCGCCATGCGCGCCGCCATCGGCGATCACCCGCATGTGGGCGATATCCGCGGGGAGGGCATGATGTGCGCGGTTGAGTTCGTTCAGGACAAGACTGACCGGGTCTTCTTCGAGGCGAGCGAGAAGGTGGGGGCCCGCGTTACGGGTGCGGTGCTGGAACGCGGTGTGATCGGTCGCGCGATGCCGCAGGGTGATATCCTCGGTTTCGCTCCCCCGCTTTGCCTGACCCGTTCAGAGGCCGATAAGATTGTCGCGGCGACCAAGGCGGCGGTCGAGACGGTCCTGCCGAGGCCCTAGACTCGGATCCGGCGGGCAAACTCTTGACATCGCGGCGCTGAATCCGCATTTCCACCCGACCAAAAAGTCCATGACAAAAATGTTTATCAGGGTAGGAGACTGCGGTTGAGCGACCCGGGCGACGTCAATTCAAATGAGATGGCTCTAAAGATTTCCACCGGGCGGGCGCTGGTCTTCCCGGGCCAGGGCAGCCAAGCTGTCGCCATGGGCAAGGAGCTTGCCGCCGCCTATCCGGCTGCGGCCGAGGTGTTCGAGGCGGTCGATGCGGCATTGGGCGAGAAATTGTCCACGCTGATGTTCGAAGGCCCCGAGGACGAACTCACTCTCACCCGGAACGCGCAACCGGCCCTGATGGCGGTCAGCATCGCCGTGCTACGGGTCTTGAAGTCCGAGAGCGGCAAATCGATCGAGCAACTGTGCGACGCGGTCGCCGGTCATTCGCTAGGCGAGTACTCGGCCCTCTGTGCGGCGAACGCGTTGGATCTGGATGTGACGGCCCGTCTGCTCCGCTTGCGCGGCGACAGCATGCAGCAGGCCGTGCCGGTGGGCGAGGGGGCGATGGCGGCCCTGATCGGTGTCGACTTGGAAACTGCCCAGGCCATCGCGGACCAGGCGTCCCAGGGTGATGTCTGCGACGTGGCGAACGACAATGCGGACGGGCAGATTGTGCTGTCCGGCGCATCGGGGGCGATCGATAGGGTGGTTGAGATTGCACCGAGGCTTGGGGCAAAGCGTGCCTTGCGCCTGACGGTGAGCGCACCCTTCCATTGCAAGATGATGGCACCGGCTGCCGACGCGATGGCGGATGCCCTTTCAACTGTCGATCTGCGGGCGCCGAACGTGCCATTGTTCGCCAATGTTACCGCGACGCCGACCTCGGATCGTGACGTGATCCGGCGGCAACTGGTGGAACAGGTCACGGGTCGGGTACGCTGGCGGGAGTCGGTGCTTGAGATGTCCGCACAGGGCCTTACGTCGGTGATCGAAATCGGATCTGGTAAAGTGCTGACGGGGCTGGCACGGCGGATCGACAAGAGTTTGCAGGCGGGGGCGATCAACGGTCCGGCGGATGTGGACGCCTTTCTGGCCACACTCGGCTGACGACAAGACGATCGAGGGAAAGGACATGTCCATGTTCGACTTGAGCGGTAAGACCGCGCTGGTCACAGGTGCGACCGGGGGTATCGGCGCCGGGATCGCCAGGGTGCTGTATGCGCAGGGCGCGTCGGTCATTCTGTCGGGCACCCGCGAGGAGGTCCTCAAGGAACTGGCGGGCGTCCTCGGGGACCGGGCCCAGGTGGCTCCCGCCAACCTCGGAGATAACGACTCTGTCGATGCGCTTGCCAAGACGGCGGAACAACTTGCTGGCGGTGCGATCGATATCCTGGTGAACAATGCCGGCATCACCCGCGATCAGCTGCTGATGCGGATGAAGGATGACGACTGGGATCAGGTTCTACAGGTGAATCTGACCTCCGGTTTTCGGCTCTCCCGGGCTCTGCTGCGCGGCATGATGAAGAAACGCGCCGGGCGGATCATTGGAATTTCGTCGGTTGTGGGGGCTACCGGCAACGCGGGTCAGGCGAACTATGCGGCTGCGAAGGCGGGCATGGTCGGGTTTTCAAAGTCGCTGGCCGCGGAGGTTGCGGGACGGGGGATCACGGTGAACGTGGTCGCACCCGGTTTCATCGCGACGCCGATGACGGATGTGCTGGCGGATGCCCAGAAGGAGAAGCTGCTGGCGACGATTCCGGCCGGCCGACTCGGCACGCCGGAGGATATCGCTGCAGCCGTGACCTATTTGGCGAGCGATGAAGCCGGTTATGTCACGGGTGCGACTTTGCATGTGAACGGCGGAATGGCCATGCTGTGAGCGAACATCCCGTAGGTCTTGGCTGGCGGAAGCTGGCCTTGCGTTCGGGATTATGATAAGGCGCGCCGTTCTATATTGCGGGAGTGTTCTTGCTAAAGGGCGCGCCGGGGGTGATGGTCGGATGATCCGGCCGAAACATGGACGAGCAACGAGGATCCTAGAAGATGAGTGACGTCGCCGAACGGGTGAAGAAAATCGTGGTGGAGCATCTTGGTGTCGAAGACGACAAGGTGACCGAGAACGCGAGTTTTATTGACGATCTTGGGGCGGACAGCCTCGACACGGTGGAACTGGTGATGGCGTTCGAAGAGGAGTTCTCGTGCGAGATCCCCGACGATGCCGCGGAAAAGATCCAGACCGTTAAGGACGCGATCAAGTTCATCGAAGAGAATAGCTGATCGTGGTGATCCGGCCGCCGGAATGAACCTCGGCGGCCTCATCCTGGAACCCGGGGACGGATCGAGGGTATGAGACGTGTAGTTGTCACGGGCCTTGGGCTCGTAAGTCCGCTTGGGTGCGGGGTTGAGTACTGTTGGGACCGGCTTCTCAAGGGTCAGTCCGGATTGCGGGCAATCGACAGCTTCGATGTGTCAGACCTGCCGGCCAAGGTGGCGGGCATCGTTCCGTCGGGAACGCGCTCCGAAGGCGGGTTTTCCGCCGACGAATGGTTGGAGCCCAAGGAGCAACGGAAGATCGACCGGTTCATCCTGCTCGGCATCGCTGCTGCCGATCAGGCAGTTCAGGATTCCGGCTGGATGCCCAAGGATGAGGAAGGCCGGGAACGGACCGGCATCATCATTGGTTCCGGAATCGGCGGCCTGTCGACGATCTATGAGGCGAGCATCCTGCTCGAACAGCGTGGGCCGCGTCGGATAAGCCCGTTTTTCATCCCCTCGGCCTTGATCAATCTGGTCTCCGGCCACGTTTCCATCAAATACGGGTTTCGAGGACCGAACCATTCAGTGGTCACCGCATGCTCGACCGGCAGCCACGCGATTGGCGATGCCGCGCGGATGATTGCCCTCGATGACGCGGATGTCATGGTCGCCGGTGGAGCGGAGGCGGCTGTCACTCGACTGGGGATCGCCGGATTTGCGGCTGCTCGCGCGCTCTCAACGGACTTCAACGACACACCGGAGCAGGCGTCGCGTCCCTGGGACAAGAACCGCGACGGGTTCGTCATGGGCGAAGGGGCCGGTGTTGTGGTGCTCGAAGAGTATGAGCACGCCAAGAGGCGGGGTGCCAACATTCTGGCTGAGGTGGTCGGCTATGGAATGTCTGGCGACGCACACCACATCACGGCCCCCGCTGAGGATGGCAACGGCGGATTCCGCGCCATGGCGGCCGCTTTGAAGCGGGCCGGTCTGAACACCGACGACATCGACTACGTCAACGCGCACGGAACCTCGACCCCGGTGGGCGATATGATCGAATTCCGGGCGGTCAAGCGTCTGTTCGGGAATGCGTCTTCTGGGATGTCGATGTCCTCCACAAAGTCCGCGATCGGACACCTGTTGGGTGCTGCCGGCGCTGTAGAGGCGATCTTCTCGATCCTGGCGATCCGAGATCAGGTAGCCCCGCCGACCCTCAATCTCGACTCTCCCGAGGAGGGGACCGAGGGAATCGATCTGGTACCGCACCAACCCAAGCAACGCGAGATCAAAGCGGCGTTGTCGAATTCCTTCGGGTTTGGCGGGACCAACGCCTCTCTGGTCTTTAGCAAGGTCTGACGAGGCATGGTGCGCTGGCTGATAAGGCTGGCTTCCGTCCTCCTGACGCTTGCGGTCATCGGTGGTTTCGTGGCCGCGATGGGCTGGAAGGCGTTCACCGACCCCGGACCCTCCGTCGCCGAGACCAAGGTCGTGATCCCAGCCGGTACCGGTCTTGACGGAATAGCGCGGCTTCTGGCCGATGCCGGCGTGATCTCCGATCCGAATATTTTTGTCTATGCCACCCGCGCGACCGGACAGGGCCGTGCCCTGAAGGCCGGTGAGTTCCTTTTCCCGGCGGGAATCAGTCAACAGCAAGCCCTGAACATTGTGGTCTCCGGCAAGACGGTGGTCCGTCGGGTGACGGTCGCAGAAGGCCTGACCAGTGAACAGATCATCGACGCGCTGAATGCAGCCGAGGGCCTTGTCGGTGAGATCGATGTGGTGCCGGCGGAAGGTGTGCTTCTGCCGGAGACCTACCATTTCTCGCTTGGGGATACCCGTGCGGACATCCTGGCGCGTATGAAGGCGGCCATGGCCGGCAGTCTTGATCGCCTTTGGGCCGGCAGGGCCGAAGATCTCCCAATCGAGACCAAGCAGGAAGCGGTCATCCTCGCGTCCATCGTCGAGAAGGAGACCGGTGTCGCGGCGGAGCGGCCCCTGGTGGCCGGCGTGTTCGTCAACCGCCTGCGGCGCGGCATGCGGCTGCAGTCGGACCCGACCGTGGCCTATGGGGTAGCGGGAGGCGCCGGGCTCGACCGACCGCTGACCCGTGCCGATCTTCGAGGAGAGACCCCCTACAATACCTACGTGATCGACCGCTTGCCGCCGGGGCCGATCGCCAACCCCGGCGAAGCGTCACTCGCTGCCGTCCTCAACCCTGCAGAGACGGATTTTCTGTACTTTGTCGCGGACGGGACAGGCGGACACGCCTTCGCGAAGAGCCTGGCCGAGCACAACCGCAATGTCCGGGCCTGGCGCAAGATCGAGCGGCAGCGGAACTGACCGGCCGTCATTTTTTCGGCAACCGCCGGAGCACCGGTTCGATCAGTCCGGGCGACAGGGCCTGAAGCAGCCAGACGGCGGTCGCCATGGGCCAGGGGAAGGCGATCCGCGCCTTCCGTTTCGCAAGCCCTCGCTTGATGATCCGCGCCGCCCGCTCCGCTTCCATCAGAAATGGCATCGGAAACGCGTTGGCGTCGGTCATCGGCGTCCGGACGTATCCCGGACAGATAACGGACACACCCACGCCCAGGCCGTGCAGCGTGCCCGTCAGCCCTTCGCCGAACACTTTAACGGCCGCTTTCGAGGCGCAGTAGGCGGGCGCACCCGGAATGCCGCGGTAGCCGGCGAGTGAGGCGAACATCGCGATCTGCCCGTGCCCGCGCTCGGACAGGGTCGGGATGATCGGGAGGACCGTGTTCATCACACCGCCCAGGTTCACATCAAACAGACGCCGGACCTGCTCTTCCGGCTCTGCGCCCGACAGGCCGGATGTGCCGCCGGAGATCCCGGCATTGGCGATGACGAGATCGAGCGGCCGGTTCGCATCCGATCCCACCACCCAGCGCCGCATGGCTTCGATATCGGTGACATCGACGATCTCCGTATGAACCGCGGCGCCGGCCGCCCGACAGGTCGCCGCAACGGTCTCCAGCCTATTCCGATCCCGTCCGCCCAGAAACAGGGTCACACCGGGATCGGAATAGGCCTCTGCAACGGCCGCACCCAACCCGCTGGAAGCTCCGGAAATCAGGATCGCGCGCGGCTGGGTCGTCATTTCGATGAAGTCCTCGGATGGTGCCGGAATAGAGCCGGATCATGGTATGCGAATCGGAATATCGAGGATATAAGACGGTCTCATCATCGTCGAACGCTCACCGTTGGGCAGTTCGGATGAGGGCAGTCGAGAGGATACGGGTTTTGTCGAACAGCACCGCCCCTTTCAGCATGACGGGCTTTGGCCGGGTCGACGGATCCGCCATCACCATCGGGGACACGGTCGGGCCCATGTCCTGGAGCTGGAGTTGGGAGCTGCGCTCGGTCAATGCCAAGGGAATCGATATCCGCTGCCGGCTGCCGTCGCTGGTGGAGGGGTGGGAGTCCGAGGTGCGGGGACGCATTCAGGCGCGTCTGGCCCGGGGATCGGTCACGGCGAACTGGACCCTCAAGCGCACCGACGACGAGGACACGACCGCGGAGTTGGTTGTCAATAAGCCCTTCCTGCGCCAACTGGTGATCCTGCAGCAGGAGTTGGAGGCGGAAGGGCTGATCATGCCGACCGCCCCGAATCTCGATCAGATGCTCCAGGTGCGCGGCGTGGTCGAAACGGTTGATCGTGCGCCTGATCAGGCGGTGGTCAACCAACTCAAGGTGGCCGCATTGGCGGATCTGGACGTGGCGCTGGACGCCCTGATCGCGGCACGACGGTCGGAGGGCGATCGGATCGTGGCGGCCCTCGATGTGCATCTGGAGGAGATCGCGGATCTTCTCGCACAGGCCCAGGCCGGGGCCGAGGCGCAGCCCGCCGCTCTGCGGGATCGGCTGAAGGACCAGATCGCGGTTCTAACGACCGGCGGGTCGCCGGTCTCGGAGGAACGTCTGGCTCAGGAACTCGCCCTGCTGGCCACCAAGGCCGACGTGCGGGAAGAGACCGACCGTCTGGCCGCACATGTCGCCCAGTGCCGGGCGCTCCTGGCGGATGGCGGTGCCGTGGGCCGCAAGCTGGATTTCCTGTGTCAGGAGTTGAACCGTGAGGCCAACACCCTGTGCTCCAAGGCCGTGACCCTCGATCTCACAAATATCGGGGTCGAGCTGAAGACCCGGATCGAGCGGTTTCGCGAGCAAATCCAAAACATCGAGTAGAGTTGGGAGAGGTCTGTGGCGATATCCCGTCGCGGTTTGATGCTTGTGCTGTCGTCCCCGTCCGGCGCGGGCAAGACGACGATTTCCCGACGCCTGCTTTCGGAGGAGCCCGGAATCCGGATGTCGGTCTCGGCGACCACGCGCGCCCGTCGTCCGGGGGAGGTTGACGGTCAGGACTACTTCTTCGAACAACCGGAAAATTTCCAGCTTATGGTCAACCGGGATGAGTTGCTCGAGCACGCGAAGGTGTTCGGTAACTATTACGGCACCCCGCGCGGACCGGTCGAAGACGCCTTGTCGGACGGAAAGGACGTGCTGTTCGATATCGACTGGCAGGGCACCCAGCAGCTCGAAGCCAAGATGCGGGATGATCTCGTCAGCGTTTTCATCGTGCCGCCGTCGGTCGCGGAGCTGGAACGGCGCCTCAAGAGCCGGGCCCAGGACAGCGATGAAGTGGTCGCCCAACGGATGGCCAAGGCGGCGGACGAGTTGAGCCACTATCCAGAGTACGACTACATCATCCTGAACAACGACGTGGAGTCCAGCGTCGCCAGTGTCCGCGCCATCCTCCGGGCCGAGCGCCTGAAGCGGGAACGCCAGATCGGTTTGCCGGACTTCATGAAAGGGCTGCGCGAGGGGCGCACTTGAGGTCCGGTGCGATCCGGTGCAGTGCTAGAGCGCGTTGGCGATCCGACAGAAATCTTCGATCGACAGCTGTTCGGGGCGCTCGGTGGGCTTGATGCCGGCGCGTTCCAGCAGCGCGTCGCCGCCCAGACCCTTGAGACTCTGCCGCAGCATTTTCCGGCGTTGGGCGAAGGCGGCGGCGGTGACCCGTTCCAGGTCGGCGCGGTCGGCGGGCGCAAGCGGCGCTTCGCGTGGAATCAGCTGGACCACGCTCGACTTGATCTTCGGGGGTGGGGTGAAGGCCGTGGCGGGTACGTCGAACAGGATCTTCACCCGGCAAAGCCATTGCGCCAGGACCGAGAGCCGCCCGTAGGCCTCCCCGCCCGTGGGGGCCACCAGCCGTTCGGCCACTTCGCGCTGAAACATCAGGGTAAAGGACGCGAACTGCTCCGGCGTTTCCAGCCAGTTCAGCAGCAGGCGCGTGCCCACATTGTACGGCAGATTGGCGACGATCCGGCGGGGGGCGGGACCCAGGTCTTCAGGGTCGACATCCAGGGCATCGGCGCAGACCAGTTCCAGACGCCCGTCGGACGCTTCAACCAGGGTCGAGAGCGCCGTGATCGCGCGTTCGTCCCGCTCCACCGCCACCAGCTTGGTTGCGCCCTGGATCAAAAGCGCCCGGGTGAGCCCGCCGGGGCCCGGCCCGATCTCGATCGTGGTGCCCGTCTCAAGCCCACCCGGCACCAGCCCGGCCGCCCGCGCGATTCGGCGTGTCAGGTTGAGGTCCAGCAGAAAATTCTGACCCAGGCTCTTCTTCGCACTCAACCCCGCCGCCGCGATGGCGTCCCGCAACGGCGGAAGCGAGAGCACGGCACGGGCGATCGGGTCTTGCGGGAGGTCGGCCTCCGGGTCTGAAGTGGTCACGCGGCGCGCTCCGAATGGGCGCGCCGGCTCGCCATCTGGGCTCCCAGCTTCAGCGCGGCCACCAGACTGTCCGGCTTGGCGCGGCCGGTGCCGGCAAGGCCGATGGCGGTGCCGTGATCGGGTGAAGTGCGAATGAAGGGCAGGCCTATGGTCACGTTTACGCCCCCCCAGATATCCAGGGTCTTGATCGGAACCAGGACCTGATCGTGATACATACCGAGTGCCACGTCATAGGTCTGGCGCGCTTCGGCATGGAACAGGGTATCGGCCGGCGCAGGCCCGAACGCGTCGATCCCGTCCGCGCGGAGCTGATCGATCGCGGGGGCGATGATCGTGCCGTCTTCCTGTCCCAAGGTCCCACCTTCGCCTGCATGGGGGTTGAGCCCGGCGATCGCCAGGCGCGGCCGGTTGATTCCGAAATCCAGCTCAAGCGCCCGCGCCGTGATCCGGGCGGTCTCGACGATCAATGACGTTGTCAGCAGCCCCGGCACGGCAGCCAGGGGCACGTGGATGGTAACCGGCACCACTCGCAGCTCAGGGGCCACCAGCAGCATGACCGGTCTGACGCCGGACCCCGCCAGGGCCGCCAGATATTCGGTGTGTCCCGGATACTTGAACCCGGCCTGGTAGAGTGTCTCCTTCTGGATCGGATTGGTCACAACCGCCGATCCGTGACCCTCCCGCACCAGATCCACCGCGCGTTCGATCGCCCCGGCCACAGCCTGGCCGTTCGCCGGGTCGAGCTCCCCGGGGCGATCCTCGGTCACAAACCGATGCGTAAGAACCGGGAGCGCGTCGGTGAACGCGGCGGACGCCTCACTCGGATGGTCAATGGCGGCGATCTTCACGTTGTGCCCGATGCGGCGCGCGCGTGCGGATACCGCATTGGGGTCGTCGAGCAGGACGAAGGGCGATGGGTTGCCGTCGGCTGTGCTGCGACGGAGCCACGCCATGACGGCCAACTCCCTGCCGACGCCCCCCGGCTCACCGGGGGTGAGAATGAGCGGGGCATGTCCCACGGGTTCAGACCCGGACATCGACGAAGGCGTTTCGCCGTAAATCGCGAAGATACCGTTGCGCCAGGATTTCGAACCGTCGGTTCTCCAATTGGCGCCGGACCTGCTCGGCCTCGGCTTGGGTGCTGCCGGTCGCTTCGCGTTCGCAGAGCATGAGGACCATGACACCGTTTGGAAGCTCGATCGGCTGGGTGGTCTGCCCAACCTCGAGACCCGCCACCATCGTCCGCATGGCGTCCGGCAGCTCTGCAAGCGTGGTTTCGCCGAAGTTCGGGTCGACCGGGGATTGCACCTCCTCCGCGAGCGACGTCATGTCGGCGCAATCCCGCGCGGTCGCGGAGACGGCTTCGGCGAGCGCAAACTGTGCGCTCCGCGCGTCGGCGGAGGCATCTCTTGGGATCGGCAAGAACACCTGTTTCAGGTCCAGTTTCGCCTGGCCGGGGGCTGCGGCCTCGATCACGCGGGTGTCTGCCACCGCCAGGATCTGATAGCCGAAGACCGTTCGGATCGGATCGGAGACTTTGCCCTTCTCGAGAGACGCCACGACAGGTGCGACCTCTTCGCCCATCGTGTCAGGGATAATCCAGCCGATATCGCCCCCGTTGGTGGCCGAAGAGGCCTGGGAAAACTGCCGAGCGACGCTGTCCAGAGGAGCGCCGGCGCGAACCTCGCGCACCAGACGCTCCGCCAGTTCCCGCGTCCGCACCTCGTCCGCCGGATTGTCGACCGTCAGAAGGATCTCGAACACGCGTTTTTGGGTCTTGCCGACCTGCTCGGCAATCCGGGCCAGTTCGTCCTCGACCTCTTCCTGGCTGACGGCGACATCGTTGCCGTAGCGGCGGCGGACCGACGCGCCCCAGCCGATGTTGGCCCTCTGCTGCCGCTCGACCGTGCTCGGCTCAATTCCCAGGCTACGCAGGAACGGATCCAGTTGCCCCGGACGGAGGTTGTTCCGTTGCTCGACGACCGAGCGCGCCTGAGCGAGATCCTCCTCCGAAACCGAGATGTTAAGCCGTGCGGCTTCCTGTAGCTGAAGTTGCTCGTCGATCAGAGTCCGCAGAACCTGAGGGGCCAGCCGCTGGGCCACTTCGGGAGAGTTTGGCAGCCCGGAGGTGACGACGACCATCTGGACCCGTTCCCGCAGGTCCTGGGTCGACACGATCTCGTCGTTGACCACCGCGGCGATGCGCTGGATGTCTTGGGCCAAAGCGGGGCGAGGTCCTATCGACGGAAGCCCCGAGACCAGTGCAAACATGACTGCAAGAGGCGCCGCCGCAGCGACGGACCACCGTCGAACTGTCGCTGAAAGCGTTCGATCCATAGCTCGGTCTTTCAATTCGTTCCGCATGTCATTCAAGCGTGGGCACAGTGTAACAAGGCACGCACCGTTGGGTCACTGGCTCTCTACTCCGCCCAGATGCTTCAGGATCAGGCGGAACATCACGCGGTCGTCGGGCTCGATATCCTCGTCTTCGATGGAAGAGCGCTCGAAATCAAGGCCAAAGATCAGACACTCATCCTGATAGCTGATACCCAGCTTGCCGCGAAGCAAGCTGTTTCCGCCATCGGACAGGTCCTGAATGATGCCGCCGTTCAGGCCCCAGTGATCGGTCAGCCGGACGCTGCCCGCCGTCTCGAACTGCTCGCTGCCGCCGGCGAGTCCGCTGCTGGCGGTGCCATTCAGACTGATGTAATTGGCGACGACCGAGAACCGGGGCTGATAGATCCCGAACCCGATCTCATTTCGGCGGAACGCGCCGTCGTCCTTGTCGAGCCGAAAACGATAGTTCAGATCGAAACCCGGCACGGGCGTGACCTTTACGGATCCGACATAGTCCGAGAGATCCTCTTCCAGGCCGGTGCCCTCTCCGAAGGCGCTGTCTCCGTAGAACCGGTAGCTCTGCCCGAACATCACCTCCGTTGATCCACCGCCGTCACCGTAGATCCCGGTGCGCAGACCATAATCGATCCTGGACCCGCTGGTCACCCGGTCGACCCCATCGAACCGGTTAAGCCGGAAAAGATTGTCGGTTCCGAATTCGAAGGATGAACTGTCCTCATTCGGGATCTCGTCCGGGTTCCCTCCGCGTGGTCCCAGCACCAGCCCGACGATCGGCTCGATCATCTGGGTTGAGGTGCCGGCACGGCGCGCCCAGGGGTATTGCCATTTCAGGCCGACCTGCGGGAAGACCCGTCCGGTTGTATCGCTTCCGTCGCCATTGCCTGCTTGGTCGACCAGATAGCCGTCGGTCTGAAGCCGCGTATCGAGCGTGAAGATCTGACCGAGATCGTCGGTATAGGGCAGTTTCCAACCGCTGACCGCTGAAATTCTGCGGCTGTCGGTGCCCTCTTCGCGCGTCAGAGACAGCAGGCTCGCGTCCAGATAGGTCTGCCCGCCGTACCGGCCTGGCTCGCCCACATGATTGTACTCGAAGAACGGCAGGATCGTCGGGGTGTCGTCGGGATTTGTCGATGCCCGGAGATCCTGGAACTTATACGCATTGACCGCAGCGTAGTTCCGTCCCCGAAAACCTTCAGTATAGAGGCGGGTTGTCAGGATGTCGTCGGTCTGAAAGCCGAATCTGCGTATGTATGTCCGTTCGCTCGACTGCTCGAGATCGAATCCGCTGCGCCAGGTTTCATTCAGATCGAAGCGGCTTTCCAGATCGATGTGACCCTCCAGGCCCTGCTCGCCGGTCTCCTCTCCCGAATCGTCGTGCTCGTCGACATAGGCAACCGACCCTTTCAGGTTTAGTTCGCCCCGTTCGAAGCGCTGTCGGTACTCGGTCAGCAGCACCCCGCCTTCGTTCGAGAACATGATCGGCTCCACCGTGATGTCCTGAGAGGCGTCGAAAACGTGATGATAGGGCTGCCCATAGATTGCACCCAGTTCTCCGGAATACCCGACACGAGGGGCCAGCAGCCCACTGCGGCGATCGACCGTCGGGTCGGGGTGGCGCAAATAGGGTGTGTAGGCGACTGGAACTCCGAAGAACTCGATCGTGGCATCCTCGTAGATCACATCCTTCGCGCGCTCGTCATGTATCACCCGCACGGCTTTGACCTGCCAAAGCGGTGCGCGGGACGGATCCTCTCGACAGAGGTCGCAGGGCGAGAAGACGGCGCGGTCCATCACCTTGCGCTCCCCGGCCGTCCGCCGCGCGCGGTTGGCGGCGACCCGACTGCCGTCCGACATCAGAAAGCGCAGATTCTCCAGAAACCCGGTCTTGAGCTCATTGTTGAGCTCCGCGTAATTGGTGAACAGGACCTCGCCTTCAGGCTCCAGCAGGGAGACGTTTCCAGAAGCCGTGGCGACGTCGGTCTTCTCGCTGTAGGTCACGGTATCCGCCATCAGGACCCGTTCGCCCTGCTGCATCTCGACCGATCCGCGGGCGGTGACCAGGCCCAGGTTCTCGTCGTAGATCAATTCGTCCGCGATCAGCAGGACCGGACCGTCCGGGGCGGACCGGTTGCCGGAGAACTGGGCATGTGCGGAGCCCCCCCCCAGTTGCGAGAACAGGATAAGCGCCAGCAGAGGGAGCACGGAAACCAATCGCCGGCTCGCACGGCGCCGGACAGATTCGAGAGGGGCTGTTGGGAACGTCATCCGTCCTCGAGATGCAATAGGCTTGTCAGCCCCAGAAGCATGGTTACCGTCGCCGGTGCCCATGCCGCCAGAACTTCCGGAATTCGGGCGGACAGCCCGAGCGCGAACACCAAATCAGACAGGAAATACAACAGGAAACCGAAGAACAGTCCACTGGACGCCCAAAGCAGCGTGCCGCCCCGCCGGGTCAACCTCAGCGAGAAGGTCGCGGCAATCAGAACCATGGCGATCAGGAGCAGGGGGGAGGCGAGCTGGGCGTGGAAATACAGCCGGTGCTTTACAGCGGAGAACCCGGCGTTTTCCAGTATCGCAATGAAGCCGGGCAGCTCCCAGAACGACATGGTCTCGGGGGAGGCAAAACTGTCCTGCAGGTTATCGATGGTCAGCCGGGTTTCGACGGAAACCTGGCGCTCCAGGGTGGGTCGCCCGGTCGAAGTGGTCACCACCGCGTCCTCGAGCAACCATTCCCCTGACTTCAGATCCGCCGCGGGCGCGTCGACCCGCCGGATGAATCGGTCGTCTGCATCGAAGATCATGATCATGACATTGTCGAGCCTGCCGTCGGAACTGCGGACCGAGCGGGCATGAATGACGTTCTGGTGTTGATCGTCCGGTTGTTCGCGGATCCAAAGCCCACCGCTGCCGACGGTCAGAAAGCTGTCGGCCTGGTTGCGCAGGACCCGGTCCTCAAGCTGTGAGAACCGTTCGGTCATGACTGAGGCCAACGGGTTGAAGATCGTAACCTTGAAGCCGCCGAGCAGGACCGCGACCATGATCGCCGGTGCGAGGAACTGCCAGACTGACACGCCCGCAGCCCGGGCAACCACCAGCTCGTTGGTCCGTGTCATCCGGGTAAAGGCCAACATCGAGCCGAACAGAACCGCGAAGGGCAGGATCTGCATCGCCATCTGAGGCATTTTCAGAAGCGCCATTTCCAGAAGCAGTGGGAAGGTCGCATCTTCCTTCGTGGCGCCGCGCCGCATCAGCTCAATCAGATCCAGCAGGAAGACGATGGCCATGATCGCGCCGAATGTCCCCAACACCCAGGTGGTGAATTGCTTGCCGAAATAACCGAGCAGGGTCCAGGAGTACCGCATCGCGTGATTTAGCTCCCCACCGAAAGCGCAGCAGAGGGGCGCTTGAGGCGATTGCGGGATAGAGCGGCCAAAGAAAGAAAAATCGGCAACAGAACGCTGATCCACATCAGCGCGATGAACGCGGGCTCCTTTGCGGCCAGGAACTTCGAGCCGAGCCCCGCCGCCTCCGCGATTCCGGCCAAACCGACCGCGACGAGAATGCGGACCGTCTGACCGCGACGCGAGAACTCGCCCGACAGCATGACCGCGAGGCCGATGGCTGTCAGAGACAGGGCCAGCAGCGGTGAGGTCAGCCGCTGGTTTCCTTCGGCGATATAATCAGTCAGATCGTTCGGGTTGGTGGTCGCCGGATCGGGGAAGAGCAGCTCATTGACGAAGAGTTCGTTCTGATCGCGATAGTTCCGCTGGACCTTGGCCTTCATGGTCCCGAGATCGATGGTATAGCGGTCGAAATAGAGGATGTTCACCCGGCCGGTCGCATTGTCGCGCTCTTGACGGCTCCCTTTTACCATCACGACCCTGGGGCCGGTCTCGCTGTCGACCAGCGCACCCTGTTCGGCGACCAGGGTGACCGATGCCGTCGGGTCGCCCTGATCGTGGACGATCAGCCCGTAGAGCTGCCCGTTCTCCTCGCGGCTTCGGATGTACACGGTGACATCGTCGCCCAAGGTCCGGAACTCACCTTCCTTCAGGACCAGATGCTCCAGATTGTGGCGAATCTGGAATTGCAGTTCCTTGAAGCCGCGATAGCTCATCGGAACCAGATACAGGGTCATGAGATAGCAGAGCAGGGTGGCCAGAACCGCCACCCCCATGGCCGGCCGGGCCAGACGCAGCGGGCTGATTCCGGCTGCCGACATCACGACCATCTCCCGATCGTTGGCCAGTCGGTTGTACACGAACAGGGTCGAGCCGAAGGCGGCGATCGGCAGCACGATCGACAGCCAGGTCGGCATCAGCATCACGGTCAAGGTGATGAAGGTGGTGATCGGAAGGCCGCGATTGACGATCAAATCGACAAACCGGAGCGATTGCGACAACCAGATCACACAGGTCAACGACACCACGACGAACAGCATGGCGGTCAGAATCTGAGCGGTGAGATAGAGTGTAAGCCGCATCGGCGTCCGGTCTGCCTTGTCCGTTCACGGGCCGGTTCCGACGAGACAGTCGCCTTTCCGGTGTGTCCATGCATGATACTGTCTTAAGCCGGGAATTCACACCGCCCGGCATTGACAGGATTTAGCCTCGACGGCTACCCCAAACCGGCTGGTGTCGCAACCTAGCCGACCGTTTCACAGGAGCGCTCTATGAGGATCGCATTCGCCAAACCCGCCCGACCGAACAAAGGCGCATTCGTCGTGACGGTCGCCGAGGGCGGCAAACTGGCCCCGACCGCCGCCGCGCTGGACAAGGACCTGGCAGGCTTGCTCTCCGGAGCGATAGCGCGGTCGAAGTTCTCCGGTAAACCCGGGCAGACCCTGACGGTGTTTTCGGCCGAAGGTCGGGTGGTGCTCTTGGGGGTCGGCGATCCGGACAAGTTGGATGCGAACGGCGCGGCCGCTTTGGGAGGATCGATCTATGTCGATCTGGCCCATTCCGGTGAGAAGGAAGCGGCTGTGGTCCTGGATCTGGGCGGCGACACGCTTCCGGATCTCGCCGCCCATGTCGCGATGGGCTTCGGGCTGCGCAGCTACCGGTTCGACCAGTACAAGACCAAGTTGAAGAAAGACGACAAACCGTCCCTATCCAAGCTGACGGTGATGCTGGACGCGCATGCCAAGGCGAAGAAACTGCACGAGATCGAGGCTGCCGTCGCCGAGGGGGTGGCGTTCACCCGCGATCTGGTGTCCGAGCCGCCGAACGTCCTGTTCCCCGAAGAGTTCGCCAACCGGGTGAAGGGGCTCTCTAAGCTTGGAGTCGAGGTCGAGATCCTGGGCGAGAAAGAAATGGCCAAGCTGGGGATGGGCGCCCTGTTGGGCGTCGGTCAGGGCAGCCGGCGTGAAAGCAAGATGGCGATCATGCGCTGGAACGGGGGCAAGAAGAGCGATCAGCCGATCGCCTTCGTCGGCAAGGGCGTCTGCTTCGATACCGGCGGCATCTCGATCAAGCCGGCCGGTGGCATGGAAGACATGAAGTTCGACATGGGCGGGGCCGGCGTGGTCGCAGGGCTCATGCACGGTCTCGCGGCGCGCAGGGCCAAGGTGAACGTGGTCGCCTGTCTCGGTCTGGTCGAGAACATGCCGGATGGCAATGCCCAGCGTCCGTCCGATGTGGTCACCTCAATGTCGGGTCAGACGATCGAGATCATCAACACCGATGCCGAGGGGCGGCTCGTGCTGGCCGATGCGCTCTGGTATATCCAGGACAAGTACAAGCCGAAATTCATGCTCGATCTCGCCACCCTGACCGGGGCCATGATGGTGTCCCTGGGCGAGGAGACCTGCGGCTATTTCTCGAACGATGATGAACTGTCCGACAAGCTGAAGGCCGCCGGTGACGCGGTGGCGGAGCCGATCTGGCGGATGCCGCTGGGAGACGCCTACAACAAGATGATGGACAGCGACATCGCCGACATGAAGAACGCGGGCGCCCGCTGGGGTGGGGCGATCACGGCCGCCTGTTTCCTGGAGCGGTTCGTGAACAAGGTGCCGTGGGTCCATATGGACATCGCGGGCGTCGCCTGGAGCCGCAAGGACAGACCGATCACGCCGAAGGGGGCGTCGGGCTTCATGGTCCGGACCCTGGATCGACTGGTCCGCGACAACTACGAAGGCTGATCGGAATAGCGGGAGCGGCGTGTGGCGGAGATCGGATTTTATCACCTGACCGTCACGCCGCTCGAGAAGGCGCTGCCGAAACTGCTGGAGAAAACGCTCGAGGCCGGCGAGCGGGCGCTGGTACGCGTCCCCACGGCCGAGCGGGTCGGCTGGCTCGACGGTCAGCTCTGGACCTATGACGACCGGTCCTGGCTGCCGCACGGCACTGCCGAGACCGGTTTTCCGGACGACCAACCGATCTGGATCACGCCGGGCGACGACAACGCCAACGGGGCCAGATTTCTGTTCCTGGTGGATGGCGCCGACGCGGAGGATCCTTCGGCCTTCACGCGGGTGTTCAATCTGTTCGACGGCCGCGACGACCAGGCGGTCTCGGAGGCCCGGGTGCGCTGGAAGGCCTATAAGGACGGCGGCCACAGTCTCACGTACTGGAAACAGACCGAGACTGGCGGCTGGCAGAAGGCAGGATAAAGGCGGGGTCTGCTGAGGCTTTCCATTGCCCCTCATCCCGCACCCCGCTATAACCCGCGCGAAATTCCACATCCGAACCAAACGAGAGAGATCCCATGGCCGTCGAGCATACATTTTCCATCATCAAGCCGGACGCGACCGAGCGGAACCTGACCGGTGGCGTCAATGCCATGATCGAGGGTGCGGGTCTCCGCATTGTGGCGCAGAAGCGAATCCAGATGACCCGCCCGCAGGCCGAGGCGTTTTACGCCGTCCACAAGACGCGGCCGTTCTTCGGAGAGCTGGTGGACTTCATGATCTCCGCCCCGGTGGTGGTCCAGGTTCTCGAAGGCGAGGGCGCGGTTGCCAAGTATCGCGAAGTGATGGGCGCCACCAACCCGGCCGAGGCCGCCGAAGGCACCATCCGCAAGGCGTTCGCCAAGTCGATCGGCGAGAATTCGGTCCATGGCTCGGACAGCGCCGAGAACGCCCAGATCGAGATCGCGCAGTTCTTCAGCGGCAACGAAATCGTCGGCTGATCTTTTTTCCGCCGCGCACATGAAAACGGCCGGCCCCTGGAGGGCCGGCCGTTTTGTATTAACTGGGTAGTGTTCTTCGGACGCTGCCGGGATCAGACGACGAAGATCGCCAACAGGATCAACGCCACGATGGTAAGGCCGGCGCTGAATTTCACCAGGCCCAGAAAACCTGAATAGATCTTTGTATGCTCGCTGGTGAGCTCCGGAAACTTGTCGTCGGCATGGTTATGACTGGCCATCTGGATTCTCCCGCTGAACAAAATGCAGCGCTCTTATACCGAAGCTCCGGACCGCGCGGAAGAGGGTAGATAGCGAAGCGCCGCTATCGCAGCCGGACCGTCAGACGGGGGGCATCACCACGGGGTCCGGCTCTCCCCGGCCGTTGTCCAGAATGGCCCGACGTCCCTCAATCCTTACCCGACCGGACGCCAGCCAGGCGAGTGCCGCCGGATAGATCCGGTGCTCCTGCTCCAAAATGCGGGCGGACAGGGTGTCCTCTGTGTCACTGGGCAGAACCGGCACCGCCGCTTGGGCCAGGATCGGGCCGTCGTCCAGATCCGGCGTGACGATATGGACGGTGCATCCTGCCAGGGTGACGCCGGCTTCAAGCGCTTTGCGCTGGGTGTGGAGACCTTTGAAGGACGGCAAGAGGGAGGGATGGATGTTCAGCATCCGGTTCGGCCAGCGGGCGACGAAGTCACTTCCCAGAACCCGCATGAACCCGGCCAGACAAACGATCTCACAGCCGGCCCCAACCAGAGTCCGCGCCACAGACTCTTCGAACGCGGCCCGGTTCGGATAATCGTCATGGGGCAGGGTGGCGGTCTCGATGCCGGCTGCCCGCGCCCGCTCCAATCCATAGACTTCCGGGATATTGGAGACCACCAGCGCGATTTCGGCCGGATAGCCAGGATCTGCCGTCGCGTCGATCAGCGACTGCAGATTGCTGCCCCGTCCCGAGATAAGCACCCCGACCTTAACCCGGGCCATGGCCTAGGACAGCCATGCGTTGGACAGACCGTCGAACATCACCGGCGCATCGGAGCGTGTTTCCATCAGGCCGACGAGGACCGGAGCCTCGCCGGCACCGGTCAGCGCCTCGGTGACCGCCTTGACCTTGTCGGCGGCCACCACCAGC